>NZ_JBYKYF010000232.1:0-5003 GCF_057736855.1 Sporomusa sp. | reverse complement strand
GAATCAGCAAACTAAAATGATGATGATTTTTATGCCGTTATTTATCGGCTATATTAGTATGTCATTTCCTGCAGGATTAGTACTGTATTGGGTTGTTAGTAATATATTCCAAATATTTCAACAGTGGTTTATGTATCGCAATAGTCCGTCCGTTGTTCGGGAGGAGGTACGTTAATTTATGGCTGGCAAGCTTACTGTTATCGAAAAGACGGGAAAGACAATTGACGAGGCAATTGAAAATGCATTAGCAGAATTAGAAGTAAGCCGGGATCGAATTGATTATGAAGTTTTGGAGGTTCCAAGTAAAGGAATTTTTGGCTTTATTGGTTCAAAACTGGCTAAAGTACGAGTAACTGTTCGGGCGATTGACCCGGTAGAAGAAGCTAAACAGTTTTTAGCGAACATATTTAAAGCTATGAACATTAATGTATTCATGGAAAAAATGAGTCATAGTGATCATGTTGTTATCAATTTACGCGGCGAAGACTTAGGTGTGTTGATTGGTAAACATGGACAAACACTCGACGCACTGCAATATTTAACTAATCTAGCTGCTAATAAAGACGCTGAAGAACGCTGTCGGATTATTCTTGATGTGGAAGATTATCGTAAACGGCGCGCCGAAACACTGTCTCGTCTGGCTACACGGCTGGCGGATAAAGTTAAGCGCCGGGGAGAACGGGTGGTACTTGAGCCAATGAGTCCCCTGGAACGCAAGATTATTCATATGGCTCTTCAGAATGATAACAAAATTGTTACTTATAGTGAGGGCGATGAGCCTTATCGTAAGGTCGTAATTGCTTTAAAAAATAGCAATAAATAAAAAAACCGGGGAATATCCCCGGCTTTTTTTGGTATGCCAGACGTTTAAATATTTGGATGGCTATAATAACCACTAAGGCTTTTTGCACAATTCACCTGGATGGCGCTGATGCCAATGGTGTAATCGCAAAAAAATTTTTTAAAGCAGGTGAAGAATAGCAGTGATTTTTTAGTCTGCAAGTAATATTCGTTGCAATTGGCCACCACATTCGCAGTTTTCTTCGATAGGTGCATTGTCGGTGTAATCTTCTGATATATATTGGCAGGCGGTGCAGCTTGTTTTGAGTTTTATTAAATATCGACCAGCCGCTTGGGCCTGATTTATGGCTACGATAATGGTGTTTAGAGATTCTTTTGATATAGTAAAAACAGCGTTTTGGTAACCATGGATATCTTGATATTTTACTATCACATTTGCTTCTGGTGATGTTATCGATGATGAAACGTCGATAACATAGTCATATGGGATAATTAACCAGCGAGATAGAGTATCACCAGTAGGCTTGTCAATAAAATATATGGCATGACTGGTGATGATGAATGCGCCGTTTTCTCCTGCGAAACTGGCTCGAACAATATGATAAATAGTCTCTCCTAACCAAAGATTATTAGGAACATTGATCAACAGTGACTGGAGATCTAAATGGAGCTTGTCAAAGTTACGGTATAGACGATAAAGTGGCAGAACTGGCGGTATATTTTCTGGCAGAACAGTGATTGCGGCATATTCATCTTTAAAAGCTTTAAGTACTGGAAGAATATTATTTGTATTACCTTTGTAAATAATGATCGATGGTATAGTAGCAAGCGCAAGTTTAATAGCTGCTGACCCGCGGAGTAATACTTTTTCTAGACGACGACCCAGATTTTCTCGGCGTGAGCAATATTTTAAAATAACATTGTAATAGTTGGGCTTACAGTTCAATATAGGTACCTCGCTTTCTCCAAAGATTGCGTACCGCTTTAAATAGCTTAGTGAAAAATGGCCACTCCAGCAAATGAGTAGCCATTGATAGTACTACTATAAAATTAAGTTGTCAACAACTTCTATGAGCTGGCTAATTTCGGGTTTTGATACCTGTCCATCAGCACCAATGGATTCACCTTTTAAGCGCATTTCTTCATTAATAAGGGAAGAAAAGATGACGACGGGTATGTGTTTGGCTTTTTCATGTTCTTTTATTCGTTTTGTGAGATGGTGACCGTCCATTTGCGGCATTTCAATATCTGTTATTACTAATTGAATTGTATTTTCAAGCGGATTTCCGGCTATAATTATTTGTTCAATTTTATTCCAGGCTTCTTGTCCATTTTCTGTTAAGATTATATTGCTATAACCGGCAGAATGTAGTGTACTTAATAGCAGATCACGAAGCATTTTTGAATCTTCTGCGATCAAAACTGTTTTGTGTCTGCGGTTCTCGAATATCGGTGTAGTGGTTGGATTTATTTGCCTAAACTTCACATTCATTTCCGGATTGATGTCTGCTACTATTTTTTCAAAATCCAGCAGAACGACCATTTTTTCTGTCATTTTTATAATGCCAACAACCATATCCGAGTTTGCGATATGGGGTGGTGGTTCCATGGCTGTCCAGGAGATGCGATGAATGCGCGATACTTCATCTACAAGAAAAGCTACATAATAGTTGTTTAGTTCACTGACAATAACTTTGGGTGAAGTGGTTGTTGATTGGTTGCCTAGGCAACGTGGCAGATTAACCAGTGGCATAACGCGCCCGCGCAAAGTGAAGATGCCGTCAACCCAGGGATGAATATTAGGCATTTGAGTGACAGGAACCGGATTAATAACTTCTCTTACTTTAGCAACATTTATTCCATAACTGACAGGACCAATTGAAAATTCTACGATTTCAAATTCGTTTGTTCCTGTTTCCAGTAAAATCCCCTTTTTATTAGACATTTTGACGACCCTTCTTTCTGCTTATATCGCGATTTAGTACTAGACTATAGATGGTTCGAATAGTAGGCTAGTAAATATTTCTATGTTAATAATTACTTTACCTGCTATTACTTATAAATAATAATAATTTTTTATAAGTATTAATTGATTACGTATGAGAATACTATAGTGATTGGTATATTTTGCAGGAAATTCAGGGCTAGCAGGGAATTTTATACTTTTGCGGTCTTTTATATAAAATGCATATAAGAATATTATGAGAATATTATAAACGTTGGCGGCGTTATAGATTGGCAGCTTGGCTATTAGACATGACTTTGGCTTTGCTAACAACATATATACCTGCCTGCCGTAATTAACGCATGATATCGGAATAAGGAGTGAAAATACTTTGAGTGTAGTGACACATGAAGATACGATTAGCGCAATAGCTACTGCCATTGGGGAAGGCGGCATCGGTATTATCCGGATGAGTGGCAATAAAGCCATAGCCATTGCTGACAAGCTGTTTATCAGCAATGCAGGGAAAAAAGTCGTCAATTCTCCGTCACATCAAGTTCTGTATGGGAATATTATTGATCCGTTGAGTGGTGAAACGATAGATGAAGTAATTTTATTGATAATGCGTGCTCCTAAATCATATACTTGCGAGGATGTCGTAGAAATTCAATGCCATGGAGGTCCTGTTCCATTAAAACGTATTTTGGATTTGACACTTGCTCAAGGAGCGAGATTGGCAGAGCCGGGAGAATTCACAAAACGCGCCTTTTTAAATGGCCGGTTGGATTTGGCGCAGGCTGAAGCGGTTATTGACATCATTAGATCAAAAACAGATGCATCACTCAAGGTAGCAGTTGGTAATTTATCAGGACGTTTATCTGAACAAGTGCGGATGTTGCGCCATTCCATTTTACAAATGATTGCCCAGTTAGAAGCAGCTATTGATTATCCGGAAGAAGATATTGAAGAGGCAACGGCTGCTGATGTCGCTCAATTAATTGGTGAAGCTAAAAGTCAGCTTGCGGCACTATTGGCTACTGCTCAAACCGGGCGAATTTTACGAGAAGGTCTGGCAACCGTTATTATTGGTAAACCTAATGTGGGTAAATCAAGTTTATTAAATGCATTGTTACGGGAAAAGCGGGCTATTGTTACCGATATTCCCGGTACCACCCGGGATATTATTGAAGAATATGTTAATATTGGTGGTGTGCCGTTAAAAATTATTGATACAGCCGGTATTCGCGACACGGCCGATGTGGTGGAGAAAATCGGGGTAGAACGGGCCAAAGCCTTAGTAGATCAGGCGGATTTAATTTTGTTATTATTGGATTCATCAACACCGTTGTCATCAGAAGATCGATTGGTATTAGAGCTTTTACCAGGTAAACAAGCCATTATCCTGATTAATAAAAGTGATTTACCAGCCCGGCTGGAGATGGAAGAAGTAAAGAAATATACTGGAGATCGACTGATATTAAAAATATCGGTTGCCAAAGAAGAAGGACTTTCCACACTTGAGCAGGCGATTGTTAAAATGGTATATGCTGGCCAAGTTAGCCAAACAGAAGCTGCGTTTGTTAATAATGTCCGTCATAGTGCAGCGCTGCGAGCAGCGATGGAACGGCTGCGTGATGCAGAAGCTACGATTGAGGCTGGTATGCCATCAGATTGTATTGTTGTTGATTTACGGGCGGCTTGGGAGAAACTAGGCGAGGTTACTGGCGATACCGTAGGGGATGATATCATAGATCAGATATTTTCGCAGTTTTGTATTGGTAAGTAATAAAGAGGTGAGAATATTGTTTCAAGCAGGAATTTATGATGTAGTGGTTATTGGTGCCGGACATGCCGGCTGTGAAGCGGCGTTGGCAGCAGCGCGGCTGGGTTGCCGGACATTGATTACTACCCTGAGTATGGATAATATCGCTATGTTGCCGTGTAACCCTGCGATCGGCGGACCTGCCAAAGGTCATTTGGTGCGGGAAGTTGACGCGCTTGGTGGCGAAATAGGGATTAATACAGATAAAACTTGTATTCAAATGCGTATGCTTAATACTGGCAAAGGGCCGGCTGTTCATGCACTGCGGGCGCAAGCTGACAAGCGTTTATATCAGGCTGCCATGAAGCATACACTTGAGAACCAACCAAACTTGGATGTCAAACAAGCTATGATTGACAATATTCTTGTGGAAAATGGTCAGGTTCCTGTAGCAATCACAACACATTTTGCTGTATAGATTTCCCCTAGCTCAGT
>NZ_JBYKYF010000231.1:0-5003 GCF_057736855.1 Sporomusa sp. | reverse complement strand
GTAGGTATATCCCCTGCTCCACTACACTTTATGCTTTACCCCAACATTTGACAAAAAACCTAAAAAAGACTGAGCCACCTTTCCCCCGATCCAGTATCGAGAAAAGATGGCCTCATAGTGCTTTTTTATCATTGTCTACTTAACAAGGGTAACTCCACCATAAGGATTTTCTATTTACACAAATTAGCTACATACTCCCGGGTAACTAAACCCTAGAACTAATTTTCTTCTTCCTCAGACTGTTTCGCCTTCGTAAAGTCTATTAACGGCAAAATTAATGGGGGATATCCCGATTGTGACGTAAACTGGGTAATAAGTGGCCTTATATATGATAAAAGTGTAGCTGGAGCATTTACCTTAAGTAAGCTATCAACCTTATCTTCAATTGACTCATCCCAATGAAAATATCCTCTTATACTAATTTTAGAAACAAAAGGTACTTTCAAGAAATCCTCTTCCTTAAATATTCGTAAAGTAAAAACAACTTCTGCCACATGCTCGTCATCAGATTTCTTTACGAGTGTTTCTGAAAAATATTCAAGCTTTAGCTTTTCATTCGAATCAAAGGACTCATTAACTTTATAGTATACCTCTAATAATTCTGGACTCGAAAATTGAAATTTACTTGCTTTCATATCAGCGCTCCTAATTTTAAGCAGCTATGCTCAATTCACATCCAATTGATACTTGTCCACGAGTACATTCTAAAGAAACTAATTTTTCAATTCCATAAAATATATTAGCTTGCTTGGTGTAATTACAAATAACCTGATATTCTTCTGCACGATCTTCTTGGGTAACTTTGCAGAAGGAATCATTCTGGTAATAATTGTCATCATATATTTTATCTGCTAATCCCTTAGCAACCAAAGATTCAGTAAACTGCTCCGGTGTCATCTCAGTGATTTGATTTAGGCATTGCTGCAGAATATGGATGCTTTCTTGCTTATTCATCTTTGTATCACCTCTTCTAATTCACAGTGTAAGATTGCAGTCTCACATCTCACACAGTAGATACACTTAACGTGATTTACTACGTAGCTACCGTCTAAGAATTCGACCACTTTAGCCTGTTTTCTATATTCAGCATAACCTTTGATTACTTCAAAATTAGATGATAGTAGCGGAAAAAAGTCAAAAAGTGCATCTATTTTTTTCCCTAATGGTCCATAGGAACTACAACCTTTTTTTCTACAATATTCAATCCATAGTTTATCAATATATTCAAGTATATCGCTGTCTGATAAATCCAACAGCTTTTCTATACAAATATTTGCTTTAACTATCCATATCTCACCAGCAATGCTTTTTCTTTTTTGTCTCACCCAGTATTTCGCATTGGATAGATTATCCCAAAAATACATCCCTCTGCCGAAATAATGAATATCGGGGCTATTAATCGGGGTTTTCTGGTCCACAAATAACTTGCATCTATTTGCGTCATTTGTGTGGTACCCAACCACGTTCGGTTTTAGCAACATCCACTTTCATCCTTCTTATCGATTAACACTTCACTCACAATAAGCTATATCAATAAAAAGGGACCAGCATATAAATTATTCCCTTAAAAACCTTGTTTCAATCATTAATAATATATGCATCAAGTACTTTTATCTAGCACATTTATTATTCATCCTCGACGTCCCTAATAAATCTATTCTAAACGAGAGTGTCAAATCCTTCAACCTAATTGGCAAAAATTAAATATTTTTTATACTCTCTCCATAATAGAAATATAAAAGTGCTAGCCAAAAGGTATCATGGACTCGAATTTTTATTTCAGTTTGCTCTGCCGGGCGAATTAACAGAAACGAGCGCCCTACTCCGTTTGGACACTCGTTGGTAATCAGTTACGATTTGTTTTTTCCCGGTTGACACGCCCACACGATAAATCACCTTCCGTGCAATAACCTCCGGTTACACAAGTTGGCCCGGCTTTGGCAAACAACCTTGGCGCAACTGACTGAACTGCTGCCAGCATGGCATTGGCCAGATTGCGAATTTCCCATTGGGCCCGCAGGCAGCAACGCTTTTCAAAAAAATGCAAAAGCGACCGGGCATTCATAGTTACAACAATTTTTGTTTCGGTGGCATTTGCCAGTACATAGCGCGCATCCTCTTTATGGACACCCAAAGTTATGAGTTCATCATAGGTTTGCTGAATTTGCCGCATAAGCGCATCATATTTGGCCTTGGCCTCAGGGTTGTCGACAATCGTAGGCGGGGTAATATACTCGAATCCATGTTCAACAACATATCGCTGAGACTGCTGCGAGTAGGAGGCAATGCGGTGACGAACAAGCTGGTGTGTGAGCACTCGGGAAACCCCTTCGATAGCAAAAGTAAAATTTACATGTTCAAAGGTCGACAAATGCCCCATAGCAAACAGCTTCTCAATTAAATGATCCACTTGCGCATCAGACATAGTTTTCGCTAATGCTTCTGCCCCGGTGGCAGAATAACAGAGACGGGCCGACATAGCTACAACTCGTTCAGGCTCTGGGGTGTATTTGATTAAAGTTACTTTCATGGCGGCAATTCTCCTTTTTCGTTATGTTTTAGCACCGGCTGTCATTTCCCGGGAAATAATAGCGAAAGCTTTGTCTACCATTTCCGACAATCTTTCTTGTTTCTTCTGCAAATATAAATAACCTATCAACGCTTCAAATCCGGTTGCATAACGATATTCGGCAATGGATGCGCTCTTAGGTACCGTTGATTTGGCGTTACGCCCCCGCCGTACAATATCGGCTTCTTCAGGAAGTAGCTCAGCTTCCAGCGCTTTCATTGCCTTTGACTGCATAACCGCCGAAACCATTTTGGCATCAAAAGTATGCAGTACCCTTACCTTGTTCTGCTCATATCCCAATAGCCGAGTACGTACATATAACGTAAAATAGGCGTCACCAATATACGCTAGTACCAGAGCCGGCAAACGTTCGACAGGAATATCTGTATATTTAGCCGGGGAAAGCTCCCCGGCTTCATCAACAGTAAAAAAATTATCTACCAGTGATTGAAAATGATCAAACCTCACCGTTTTTTCCACCTTACACCCTGGGGTGAATCTTCAAGAATTATACCTACCTCTGCCAATTTATCGCGGATTTGGTCGGCTGTTGCCCAATCTTTTTTCTTTCTGGCCTCTTGTCTTACGTCAATGATAATATTCATTAACCCATTTACTAACTCAGCATTGTCATCCCGAACATCATCACGGATATTGAGAATACCAAGAATATCCGTTAATTGGCTAAAAATTGCGGCTGTCTGAGCTAAAGCGTCTGCATCCAGTCCGGTCTTTCCACTAGTAACTTTACTGTGATAAATATTAATTTCTTTCGCTAAACTAAACAACACACTGATGGCCAACGCGGTATTAAAATCATCGTCCATAGCTGCCCTAAATGCCGCAACCGCATCGGTTGCGGCTTTAACTAGCAGTTGGGAGTCTTCGTTGGCACCAGATGGTGGAAACGTTGCCAAATGCTTTAAATTATCCTCAGCGTTTTTTAATCGTTCTAAACTGCGTCCTGCTTCTTGCAGACGTTCGTCACTAAAATCAAGCGGACTCCGGTAATGGGTTGACAAGATAAAGAACCGCAGTACTTCTGGCGAAAAATGTTTCAATATATCAATAACCAGAAAGAAATTTCCCAGCGATTTGCTCATTTTTTCTTCATTAACAGTAATAAACCCGTTATGAAGCCAATAGCGAACAAAAGGTTCAATACCAGTATAGGCTTCCGATTGGGCAATTTCGTTTTCATGATGCGGGAACACTAGATCACTGCCGCCGCCATGGAAATCAAAACTAGGCCCAAGATATTTACAGGACATTACCGAACATTCAATATGCCAGCCTGGTCGGCCTTTCCCCCACGGGCTATCCCAAGAAGGTTCACCCGGCTTGGCACTTTTCCATAATGCAAAGTCCATGGGGTGTCTTTTGCGTTCGTCTACATCCACCCTAGCCCCGGCCTTCATATCTTCAAGGCTGCGGCCACTTAATTTCCCATAATCGGGAAATTTTTCAACACTATAATACACATCGCCGTCCACAACATAGGCAAAGCCCTTGTCAACAAGTTTTTCAACCATAGCCACTATATCGGGAATATGTTCAGAGACTTTGGGATATACGTGAGCTCGACGAATGTTAAGTTTATCCATAACCTCAAAGTAAGAGGCAATATACCTGTTGGCAATTACATCCCAAGTTACCTGTTCGCTGTTGGCGGCATTAATAATTTTGTCATCTATATCAGTAAAGTTCTGAACATGATATACTTCATAGCCCAAGTATTCCAGATAGCGTCGAATTACATCCCAGGTTATAAACGGACGAGCATTGCCGATATGCGGGTGATTATAGGGAGTTACACCACAAACATATATTTTTACTTTACCAGGTGTAAGTGGAGTAAACTCTTCTTTTTTCTTGGTCAAAGTATTATACACCTTTAGACTCATGGCGCTTCAGCTCCTTTTCCAACTGCTCAATACGAGCTTCCATTCGTTTCATATTGCGTTGCATACATAAAAGCATTTCTGCCACTGGATCCGGTAGATCACCATGTTCAAGATCAATGCCTTCATCAGTGCGACCAACCTTTTTGCCGTCATGCCATACTACCTTGCCAGGAATACCAACAACGGTAGAGTTAGGCGGGACTTCCCGCAGCACTACCGATCCGGCACCAATTTTCGAGTTATCGCCGACAGTGAATGAGCCTAAAACTTTGGCACCGCTGGCGACAACTACGTTATTGCCAATAGTAGGATGACGTTTACCTTTTTCCTTGCCCGTGCCGCCTAATGTTACTCCTTGGTAAAGAGTTACATTATTACCAATAACGCAGGTCTCACCAATGACTACACCGGTAGCATGGTCAATAAACAAGCCTTCGCCAATAGTTGCACCCGGATGAATATCTACGCCGGTTAAAAAACGGTTAAAATAACAAATTATTCGCGGAATAAGCACCCAACCGCGTTTATAC
>NZ_JBYKYF010000230.1:0-5024 GCF_057736855.1 Sporomusa sp. | reverse complement strand
TACATACTGGCAATAAGCCCCCAGAACAAATCTGGATGCTGAGTGATTAACGTGGGACCTGGAACTATACCATGGATGAGTAAGCCGCTTAGCATGATTGCGGAAACCGCTGAGAAAGGAAGTCCGAGGGATAACAGCGGGATCATGGCGGCAGAAGCGGCGGCGTTGTTGGCAGACTCCGGTCCGGCAACCCCTTCGATCGCTCCATGGCCGAACTCTTCCGGGTGTTTACTGTTTCGCTTTTCTATTCCGTACGAAACAAAGGTGGAAATAGTGGCCGATGGTCCAGGTAATAAGCCGACCAAGAAACCGATAATTCCGCCGCGGAAGATCGGCATAATCGAACGCCGGCATTCCTCCTTGTTGGGATATAATTTTCGCAGCGGCAAGGAATGAACCGTATGCTGGTAATTTCCCTTAACTAATGTATCCAGTATTTCGCCAACACCAAATAGGCCCATGGCTACTATGGAAAATTCAAAACCACGCAATAATTCATCAATGGCAAACGTAAATCGGCTCAACCCTGTTAAACTGTCTAGCCCTACCGTACCAAGCATGATACCAATCGCCACCATGAGTCCGGATTTGAGCAGCGAAGCGCTGGTTAGCTTCATCAGGACGAACAGGCCGACGGCGGCAATTGCGAAATATTCCGGAGGGCCGAAGGTTACCGCAAGTTTAGCCATAACCGGTGCGAAAAAGGTCAGTCCAATAAGACCCATTGTTCCAGCAATTAAAGACCCGACAGCCGCCACTGCCAGTGCTGCACCAGCCCGTCCTTTTTTCGCCATGGCATACCCGTCAATGCAGGTAACTACAGAGGAAGCTTCCCCGGGAACGTTTAGCAATATGGAAGTTGTCGAACAGCCAAACAAAGAGCCGTAATAAATTCCGGCAAACATAATTAGCGAGGCAGTAGCGTCCATAGTAAGGCTAAACGGGAGCAGCAGTGCAATCGCTCCTACCGGACCAATTCCAGGTAACATGCCTACTAGTGTGCCAATCAGAACACCAATTAGGCAGGCCAGCAGGTTGGTCGGAGAACTGCTAACATAAAAACCGTGAATAAGCAATTCGAAGATTTCCACTATTGTCCTCCGCTTTATGGTAATTTTGCACCCAGCAATTTTTCAAAAATAAAATAAAAGCTTGTGGCTATTCCGACCGAAAGCAGGCATGGAAACAGCCAGCCTTGTACTTCTGCCATTTTTAATAAATAAAATAGAATAATGATGGATGCTACTAGATAGCCAACTAATTGTAAAAGAATTATATAAGCTAATAATCCAATAGCGATAAAAGCCAGTTTTCTCTGGTTGATAGTTGCGGTTTTATTTGCGGATTGTTCTGAAAACGATCGGATAACTAGAAATAAGGAAAGAAGTGTGGCAATGCTGCCTGCTAGTGTTGGTAGAAAGCCAGCTTTAGGTTGCGTAAATCTGCCGAAAGACAACTCAGTGGCATAATAAGTATATAGGCAGCTAATTAATAAAAAAAATCCAGATAGTAGCTTTTCGGCCATTGTCTCACTCCATAGCTTGTTCAAAAACAATGGTAAAGGTAGTCCCTTTATTTGGATGGCTTTTTACTGTTATTGTGGCATTGTGTCGTTCGATAATCCGATAACAAACAGCTAGTCCCAAACCAACCCCATTTTCTTTGGTAGTAAAAAACGGTGTTCCCAGTTTATCAAGAACTTCTAATGGAATCCCTATTCCTTCGTCGGTAAATGTGAGTATTACTTGAGAATTGTGGCTAGCGGTAGCAATTTGCAATTTGCCGCCTTGCGGCATTGCTTCTAAGCCATTACGGGAAATATTTATTATGAGCTGGCGAATACTGCGTTTGTCCACGATCACAGGCGGTATTTCTTGTAATGTCAGCTCTAAACTGCAGTTATGACGCAGGGCGTCTGCTTCCAGCAAAGGTGCAATTTCCTGGATAATCTCATTTAGATCATGCTGTTGAAAGTGCATAGCTTTGTTTTTAGCTAAGGATAAAAATTCAGTAATAATGCTATTGGCACGATCAAGTTCGGTAATCATTAAGTCAAACTGGGGTTTATAGTGGGCTAAGGCTGGCTTATTTCCGAAATATTGCAAAAAGCCTTTCACGGTGGTCATCGGATTACGGACTTCATGGCCGATGCTGGCAGCCATCTCGCCAATGATATTTAGCCTGTCTAGTTTGGCCATACGTTCTGTTTGCTCGTTGATGTGACGTAAAATAGGATTAAGCTCAGAAATTTTGCTTTCAAAGTCGCGGCCACGTCCTTCGACAATGGCTTCAGCAAATAAGCTTAGTTCCTGTCTTAAAGTAATAAAAATTTCTTGAAATAGCACAATCGCAATTAATAATGCTATAAGACTGCCTATGAGTAATCTCTGTGATCTTTGCCATTCCTCTTCTTTGATTTTATCTAAATTCGCACAAGCAAAAACATAGCCGATAATTTGGTTGTTTATTTGAAGTGGCTTTACAAAGTAGGATATTTTTGCACCATACCATAGTACTGACTGTTTTTGCTGGCTAAATCTTGGCGTAGTTGTATTAAACATATCACCCAGCAAATGGGGCTCAACACTCAATAGCAAGGTTTTATCCAATTCGGGACCAATTGCTACTATTCGCTTTAAATGAGTAGAATATATTCCAAACTTTATTGTGTCCGGTGGAATGAATATCGTGTTTAAAATAGGCTGAAGTGCTGCGTTAGTGGCCAAAACCTGTTCTTCCAATGATTGTCCAACTGCACTTTGCTGTTCGGCACTACCTGGTAATAAAGTAGCAGGTACTGCACTTGCCAGATAATTAGCTAAATGTTCTATTTGTTGGTTGGATCGGATGTGTCTTTCTTGAAGAGATAGTTGGTAATTGTATATTATGAAAAACAGCATAAAAAACAAAATAATACCTATAGCCTTGATATTTAACTTAATGGTAAGATTAGATAGCTTCATAATATCCTCAATCTTTCGCTATAGTTCTCTACTCTATGTACTGCATTTATGGATAATGATGTTAATTACTGTTAAATTCTTCATATACATACAAAATCCTTCAAATTTTACGTATAATTGGAAAAATTATATAATAGAAGGAGAATTTTTCTTTTTCTCGAAATGTATTGTAATACAAGCCCGATACTTAGTAACGTTGGATTGAGCTAACGAAATGAAAAAGAATTTTGGTAGTGATATAAATACAGCAATATTATGAAGATAAAGATATAGTAATATAAAAAAGCCTCAACCAGCCTGAATGGGTTGAGACTTTTCTTTAGTTTGCATCCAATGGCGATAATTTGATGGTGAAAGTCGCTTGTTAATATGAGTAGGGCGAACTATATCGGTGATCTTTGGGACTTATATATTTGAACATAATCCAGCCATGAGTTCCTTTGTGTTCTACCTCCCAAAATTGTCCGTCTGATGATTTTCCATAGATTTTAACTATATCGCCTAATTTTAGGACTTTAACCACACATGCGGAATTGGTTGGCTCGGAAAGTAGATTTACCTTATCGGTGTTTACTACTGCAGTAAAAACAGCTTGTACGGATACAAGGGCGCAGGTAGTCAGAGCAAGCAGAAGAAAGACTCCGATCAGACATTGAAGTTTTTTCATGCATATTCCTCCAGCGAGAAAACTTTTAGGTATCTATTCAACCAATTGCTGCATAAGTCCTACAAGGCTGTTTTACATGCTTTTAATAAATAATGGGAATTGTTCTAAAAAGGAGGTTAATTATCGTGGACTGGTCTCGCTAATTGACTAATTTCTATGAGCGAATGATTGGGAGATAGTAGGACAGAGGCCTCACAGTACCTACTTAAGGTCGTTATGAGAATTGTATCTTTTGCATATGTAATGTGTTATGGCAATTATGTAGGTAGGGTGTTGGGTGGGGTTTGCCAATAAATGCATAGATAGAAACAGGAGGCACCATCATGGATTTAATAGAAGATTACAAATATTTGCTTGCAATGTATTTGCGCGATATTAGTAAACGGTATGGGGTACTATACTATGATGTGCTTAGAGGAAAAGTGCCGGCCGAGGTGCAGGCAGTGTATGCTGAGGGTTTGGCGCAGATGTTTGAATACATGACTTTGCGACATGGCTTAGATTTGTCAGATACAATGGCTATACATGAAACCATTATTGAAATAGTGCTTACAGAATTTATTGATAAGGCACTAAATACGCCTGGTATGGATAATGCTCGGTTATTGCACTAATTTCAAAGTGGTCTGAGTATACTACAATATATCAAGGGGGCACTGACTACTTGCAGACCAAGATGGCCTACCTAACGCGAATCGCAGTTCTTGCCAGTGCTGCTGCGATTTTAATGGCGATAGAATTTCCAATAATGTTTATGCCTGGCTTTTTGAAATTAGATTTTAGTGAAATTCCGGCAATTATCGGCGCATTTGCACTTGGCCCGTTAGCAGGCTGTTTGATTGTGCTGATTAAGAACCTCATTCATGTGAGCAATACCCAAACAGCCGGTATCGGCGAGATGGCTAATTTTCTTGTAGGCACATGTTTCGTCGTACCGGCAGCCTTTGTTTATCAATATAAGAATAACCGAATTGGTGCAATATGGGCGTTGTTAGTTGGGACATTAGCTATGACGTTAGTGGCCGCGATTTTAAATTATTGGGTATTACTGCCTTTGTACCAAAAGCTTTTGCAGTTTCCGACAGAGGCAATTGTTGCTTTGGGGAGAGCGGGCAATCCGTATATTGTCGATTTGAAAACGTTTATTGTATTTGCTATCGTGCCATTTAATCTGTTTAAAGGCATTGCTGTATCAGTTGTTACTTTGCTAGTATACAAAAAATTATCGCCTATTTTGCATGTAAGAGGTGCGTGTCATGAGTGAGGCTGAATCGGCTAAGATCAGACCAGGGATTTATCGACATTACAAGGGAGCAAAATACCAGGTAATTGGAGAGGCTAAACATAGTGAAACGCTGGAACCGCTTGTTATCTACAGAGCGCTCTACGGGGAG
>NZ_JBYKYF010000229.1:0-5070 GCF_057736855.1 Sporomusa sp. | reverse complement strand
ATTACTTATTGGTGTAAGCATGGGCGCAGGTTTCTTGCATTTCAGTGCCAAAGGTCCAGGATCGATGCATGCGCCAGTCATTGCCAGTCTCATTGCTGGTTTGATCGCAGGTGGTTTGGCTTGGCGTACCCGCATGTGCTTAAGTGGTGGTTTCCGTGATTTCATCCTGGTAGGGGAGACCGGTATGCTTAAAATCTATGCAATTATGTTTGTGGCTGCCTTGGCAGGCAATATGTATTTTGGTTTCTTTAAACTGGGTTTTGATAACCAGCCGCTGGCTCATACCATGCATGTATGGAATTTTCTTGGCCTATTTCTGACTGGTTTGGCGGCAACCTTAGCTGGTGGTTGTCCGCTGCGTCAACTTATTATGGCTGGTGAAGGCAGTACTGATGCATTGGCTTGTGTATTAGGCATGCTTGCCGGTGCCGGTGTGGCCCATACCCTTAATGCCGCTGGCTCGGCGGCAGGCGTTGGCATTAATGGCCAAATTGCCGTTGTCGTCGGGATTGTTCTGGTTGCCGGTATTGGTTATCTATGCAGAGAAAAACTTGTGCCCATAAACAAAGGAGTTTGATGCACTGTGGAGAATATACTTGATCTTAGAGGCTTAAGCTGTCCAATTCCACTGCTTAGGACAAAAGACGCATTAAGCCAGGCTAATGCTGTTACCGTGTTGGTTGACGAGCCGCCAGCCAAAGAGAATATTATTAAATATGCTAAATCTCAGAACTTCCGGGTGGAATGTGCTGAGGCAGGCGGCGAGTATACTATTACTATTACGAAGTAACAGCGGATACTTGCATGGCTTTGCTTATGGAAAGGGTTAATACATGGCTGATTGTGTAATTACATTTCCGTCAGTTTATCACGCCTTCCGGGCGAAAAAAATCTTGAAAGAATACAGCATTACCGCAGAACTTGTTCCTGTACCGCGTGAACTGAGTGCCTCCTGTGAAGGTCTGGCTGCCCAAGTTGCTGAACAGGATGTGGATAAAGCTGTTGAGGTGCTGGGGGCCAAAGGAATTATTATGTTGCAAAAAGGTGTTAAGCTGGCAAAGGCATATTAATACCGAAACATCTTAGAGTCTGAAGCTGTGCAGACTCTATTTTTTTCTATTCATCGACAGGAAAAGGCAAATATATGGAGAAAATAATCATGTTTATCCTACTTAACTTAATACTTGGAGGAAGTTATGCAAAATATTTTTGACCGCTTAAACCCGGCTCAGCAGGAAGCTGTTGCCCATGTAAACGGGCCGCTGCTCATCATGGCCGGAGCAGGTTCAGGCAAGACCAAGGTTTTAACAAGCCGGATTGCCAATCTCTTAGCGCAGGGAGTGGCTCCTTATCATATTTTGGCCATTACTTTTACTAACAAAGCGGCTGCCGAAATGAAAGAGCGGGTGGCCAGTATGGTTGGTCTAGCAGCTAAGGATATTTGGCTGAGTACCTTTCATGCCTTTTGTGCCAAATTTCTACGGATGGAAATTGAAAACCTGGGCGGTTATACTCGCAATTTCATCATCTATGATGCCAGCGATTCGCTGTCGCTGATTAAAACCTGCCTAAAAGAACTCAACCTTGACGAAAAGCAGTTTACCCCCAATGGTGTGCAAACCACCATTTCGAATGCCAAGAATGTCCTGCAGGATGTGCGGGAATTCATGGCACAGGCCGATAATTTTTACAGCTTAAAAGTGGCTGAAGTGTATAAGCTGTACCAGAGCAAACTCAAAGCCAATAACGCACTGGATTTTGACGATTTGTTGATGTTGTCTGTGGAACTGCTGGAATATAATTCCATGGTGCGGAAAAAATATCAGCAAAAGTTTCATTATATTTTAATTGATGAGTACCAGGATACTAACCGTGCTCAATATCTCTTGGCCCGGACACTGGCTGCCAAACATCGGAATATATGCGTGGTAGGCGATGTCGATCAGAGTATTTACGCCTGGCGGGGTGCTGATATTCAAAACATCCTTGATTTTGAATCCGATTATCCGGATGCCAAGGTCATCAAATTAGAGCAAAATTATCGTTCTACCCAGACCATTCTCGATGCTGCCAATGCTGTCATCGAAAATAACTGCCATCGCAAGCCCAAAGCATTATGGACAGACAATCAGGTTGGTGACAAAATTACCCACTATCTGGCGATGGATGAACGGGACGAAGCCCGGTATATTGCCGATACTATTGTTACACTCAATACGGTGTATCGCACACCATATAAAGATATTGCTATCTTGTACCGCACCAATGCGCAGTCACGCGTCATTGAGGAGGGCTTGCGCAACGCGGCGATTCCTTACACGATGGTTGGCGGCCTGCGCTTTTATGACCGCAAGGAAATAAAAGACATTATGGCTTACCTGAAAGTCATCTTCAATCCCGCCGATTCCATCAGCCTGCTCAGGATTATCAATGTGCCCCGCCGGGGGATCGGCAATACCACCATTGGCCGGCTGGAAGAATATGTGGCCCAAAATCATGTGTCATTGTTTGATGCCGTATCGAACCCTGATTTGGTTCCTGGACTGACTGCGCGGGCCAAGCATCAATTGGAAGGCTTGGCTGAGTTGATTTTCAACCTGATGGCCTGCCAGAATACTTTGTCGGTGGCTGAACTGATTGATAAAGTTATGCGTGATTCCGGTTATCTGGCCGAGTTGGAGGCTGACAGCGACCCACAGGCAATGAGTCGTATAGAAAATTTGAAAGAACTTGTCAGTGATGCCAAAAAGTTTGCTGAAAATGAAACTGAAAATACGCTGGAAGAATTTCTGAGTCATGTTTCGCTGCTAACCGATCTAGATAACCAGGAACTTTCTGATGATAAAGTAACTCTCATGACGTTGCATGCAGCCAAGGGACTGGAGTTTCCTGTCGTATTTTTGTGCGGGTTGGAGGAGGGGATATTTCCCCATGTTCGCACACTGATGGATGAGCGGGAGATTGAGGAAGAACGGCGCTTATGTTATGTCGGCATTACCCGGGCTCAGCGCAAATTATACATTTCTAATGCTCGTCAGCGCATGATTTACGGCAATACGGTATGCTACGAGCCATCACGATTTTTGGATGAAATACCGCCAGAACTTATCGAACGCTATGCACCGAAACGTCCTAGCCATTTGTCAGTTATACCAAGCCATCGCCCGGCGAGCGTTTCGCTGCCTAAGATGGCCGCTAAACCGGAACTGACTATTTTGAAAGATCCTGTTCAAAATCCCGTTAAGCCACAGAATATCGAATGGAAAGCCGGAGAAAAAGTATATCACGCCAAATGGGGTACCGGTACAGTGGTAGCTGTAAGCGGCAGTGGCAGCAATATGCAGCTTAGCATTGCTTTTCCTAATGAGGGTATTAAAAAACTGCTGGCCCAACTGGCACCAATCAGCAGAGTTTAATATAGTTTTCGGGGGTTTTATGCATGAATACCGCAATACCGGATAACCTGATGGCTGCTGCCAAGGAAATTGAAGAATTAAGAAAAATCATCCATTATCATAACTACCGCTATTATGTACTTGATGATCCTGAAATTAGCGATGCCGAATTTGATAAGCTGCTTAGACGGCTTATCGATATTGAAACTGCCTACCCCTCGCTCATTACCCCCGATTCTCCGACCCAGAGAGTGGGTGGAGTCCCGGCTGACGGTTTTGAACGGGTAGCGCATTTGACGCCCATGCTGAGTCTCGGGAATGCATTTTCAGCCAGTGAGTTAAAGGCGTTTGATGCCAGAGTGCGGAGCGCTCTTGGCGGTCAGCCTGTAGAATATATTGTTGAACTGAAGATCGATGGACTGGCGATCAATCTTGTCTACGAACAGGGCAGACTGATTCGGGGGGCGACCCGGGGGGACGGCGTCTATGGCGAAGACGTATCGGCCAATCTTCGTACCATCCGTTCAGTGCCGCTGGTGCTGAATGATACTGGCGATATTCCAACCCTGTTAGAGGTCCGGGGCGAAGTGTATTTGCCTAGACGGGAGTTTGACAGGCTTAACAAACTGCGGGAAGCCGCCGGTGAGCCGCTGTTAGCCAATCCTCGCAATGCTGCCGCTGGCTCTATCCGCCAACTTGATCCCAAAGTAACGGCAGAACGTGCTTTGGACATTTTTATGCATGGCCTGGGAACCGAAGAAGGTCTTGGGGTAACGACCCACTCAGCCATGCTGGAAAAACTAAAGGCGTTGGGATTCAAAATCAATCCGCATTACCAAATATTTGACAATATTGACGATGTGGTAGCATATTGCGAAAGTTGGGCGGAAAAACGGGTTGACTTACCTTATGATATTGATGGCTTAGTGATTAAAGTGAACAGTTTGGCCAGCCAGCGGTTGCTGGGTTCAACCGCCAAAGACCCGCGCTGGGCGATTGCTTATAAATTCCCAGCAGAGCAGGCAACAACCATTCTGGAAGACATCTTTGTACGGGTAGGCCGTACTGGAGTATTGACTCCCACTGCTGTATTGCGGCCTGTAAGGCTAGCAGGCACTACGGTAAGTCGGGCTACCCTGCATAATGCGGATTTCATACAAGAAAAAGATATTCGGATTGGCGACACCGTCATTGTGCATAAAGCCGGAGAAATTATTCCTGAAGTCGTTTCGGTTGTTACCGGTCGGCGCACTGGCAAGGAACAGCCCTTTGTTATGCCGACAGAATGTCCCGAATGTGGTAAGCCGATTGTGCGCGAAGTTGGAGAAGTGGCTCACAAATGCATTAACCCGCGTTGCCCGGCGCTGCTGAGAGAAGGACTTATTCATTTTGTTTCTCGCGATGCCATGAATATTGACGGACTAGGTCCGGCTGTTATTACTAGCCTGTTAGATGCTGGACTGGTTAAAGATGCGGCAGACCTGTATACGTTGCGGACGGAAGATTTGGCTGCTATGGAGCGTATGGGCGAAAAATCGGCCAATAATTTGGTGAAGGCTATCGCTGCCAGTAAAACTGCCGGTCTATCTCGGGTATTGTTCGCCTTGGGAATAAGATATGTAGGTGCCAAAGCCTCGGCACTCTTAGCCAGACGTTATGGCGATATTGACAAGCT
>NZ_JBYKYF010000228.1:1824-5073 GCF_057736855.1 Sporomusa sp. | reverse complement strand
CAAGAACGGCTGCCACCGTTTGTAAGGTAACGCGGATAATGTTGTTATCCGGCTGTTGGGCAGTAAGCATGGAACCGGCGGTTTGCGTATGTACGCGAAGCATCCATGATTTGGGGTTGGTTGCGCCAAAACGTTCTTTCATTATTTTGGCCCATATACGACGAGATGCCCGGAACTTAGCCACTTCTTCCAGCACATTGTTATGAGCATTCCAGAAGAAAGATAAGCGACCGGCAAAATCATCAACATTTAAGCCGGCTTTAATCGCAGCATCAACATAAGCAATCCCGTTAGCAATGGTAAAGGCAATTTCTTGAACAGCCGTTGAACCAGCTTCACGGATATGATAACCCGAAATGGAAATAGTGTTCCAATTAGGAACATGTTTGGAACAATATTCGAAAATGTTGGTGATCAGACGCATGGAAGGCTTTGGCGGAAAAATATAGGTGCCACGGGCCGCATATTCTTTTAAAATATCATTTTGAATAGTTCCCTTAAGTTTATCAGGACTAACTCCTTGCTTTTCAGCAACAGCAATATACATGGCTAACAGTACGGCAGCCGGAGCGTTGATGGTCATAGATGTTGACACTTTGCCAAGATCAATGCCGTCAAACAGAATTTCCATATCTTCCAGCGAATCAATAGCCACGCCTACTTTACCCACTTCACCTTCGGCAATCGGATCATCTGAATCATAGCCAATCTGAGTTGGCAAGTCGAACGCACAGGATAAGCCAGTGCTACCTGATTCCAGCAGGTAACGATACCGTTTGTTAGATTCTTCGGCTGTAGAAAATCCGGCATACATACGCATGGTCCAGAAGCGACCACGATACATAGTTGGTTGCACGCCGCGAGTAAACGGATATTCCCCAGGAAAACCAATATCTCTTTCATAATCGATGCCTTCAACGTCAAGGGGAGTATAAAGCCTGTTGTAAGGTAGGTTTTTACGTTCCGGAAATTTGGCCTGTGCTTTTTCCACCTTACCAGTGTACTCAGCCATTTTTTCCTTCAAGCTAGCTAGGTTAGCAGTGCACATGTTCTAAATTCCTCCTTTAATAACTAATTCGCTGATTCATCGGAACAATTCCTGTCAGTATAAGTCATTTTTTTATTATCCGATGATTAATCTTTTAGACTACCGCCTTTGTCATATGCGCCAAAAGCAGTTAAGTCTCTGGATAAGAACGTCTTAGCTGCAGTTACAGGATATCAATCCCCATCTGGCGCTAAGTGTTGTTTATTTCATACTGCCTGTTTCCAGGAAGCGAGTATGCCAAGACAAAGCTTCATGTAAGAGATGTGGCGTATGCGCAAATCCGGTAGCTTTCTCAGCCCGCTCCAGGTATTCGCGCAACATTGGTTGATAATCAGGATGGGCGCATTTATCAATAATAACTCTAGCACGTTCCTTGGGACTTAAACCGCGAACATCGGCAAGCCCTCGCTCGGTAACAAAAATATCAACATCATGCTCTGTATGATCAATGTGTGAACACATGGGAACAATTGAAGAAATAGTACCATTTTTTGCAATTGAATTGGAGAAGAAACAGGTTAAGTAGGCATTACGCGCAAAATCGCCTGACCCACCGATGCCGTTCATCATTTTTGTACCCATAATATGGCTGGAATTAACATGACCATAAATATCAAATTCAATGGCAGTATTCATGGCAATTACACCTAGACGCCGAGCAATTTCCGGATTATTGGCAATTTCCTGCGGCCTTAAAATAATTTTCTTGCGATATTCTGCAATATTATTATAAAAGCGTGTTAAACCATCAGGAGAAAGGGTAATAGAAGTTCCTGAAGCAATAATCAGTTTGCCTGCATCAATAAGGTCAAACATGCCATCTTGAATAACCTCAGTATATACAGTAAGATTTTCAAAGTCGGAATCAGCCAAGCTAGCAATAACTGCATTAGCTACTGAACCTACACCTGATTGTAAGGGCAGCAGATTGGCTGGCATCCGACCGGCTTTAATTTCGTGATGTAAAAAATCGATAAGATGAGCAGTCATAGCCCGGGCATCATCATTAATGGGCGCCAACGGGCGTACATCATCTTTGATATCACAGGGAACAATATACGCTATTTTATCAGGAGTGCAAGGAATATAGGGTGTGCCAATACGATCGCCGGCTTTGACAAGTGGTATTGGCTGACGATGCGGTGGATCAAGCGGTATGTATACGTCATGCATACCTTCCAGTTCAAGCGGCTGACTGGTATTGATTTCAACAATAACCATATCTGCACTGTGAACAAAAGAGGCTGCATTCCCCAGTGAAGTTGTCGGCACAATATGACCTTCTTCAGTAATAGCACAGGCTTCCACAATAGCTACATCAACCTTTCCGCCTAAGAAGCCATAGCGCGACATTTGGGCTACATGGCTTAAGTGCAGGTCAATATATTGGATAGTGCCATTATTGATAGCTTTCCTGATAGTCTCATTCGTCTGATAAGGCAGCCGTTTGGCAATTCCTTTACTGTCTGCCAATGCTCCATCAAGTTCTTTGCCGACCGAAGCACCTGTCCATAAATTTACGGAGAAATGCTCTTGTTTTATTCTTTCGGCCAATGCCAATGGCACTGCTTTTGGATAACCTGCAGGTGTAAACCCACTGGTACCAATATTCATTCCTGATTTAATACTATTAGCTGCCTCTTCAGCGCTTGCAATCTTTGCACGTAAAGCTTTGTTGCGAATCCGCTCTTTAATATCAAGCATCTACGCACCCTCCCCGCAAATCCAAAATAGTATGTATCAGTCTTATTGTTAGGAAAACATTCAAAAATATTCTATAATGTTCTATAAAAGTACCAAATTATAATAAAAAAGCACCTTGGGTTCATTTTGCATAAACAAAATAAGCCTAGGTGCGCACTTATTAACTATCCGTGACCGACAGGGTTACAGACCATAAGAGCGGAAATTACAAATATACTTTCAATGCATCCACATGGCTGACTTGTCCGTATATTATAGACTCTGGCTGTGTACTCGTATAATATTCTGCATAAAACAATAAATTCCTGCTATTTTTTCCTATTTACAGCAGGAATTTATTATTTTAGAAATACCACCTCTGCTTTGAAAGTGGTTATACAAGGAACAAATTAATCTGTTTTATACTAGCTGAACCTCTTCTGGATTAAAGGCCACTTCTACCTTGCTTCCCAGCGTCAGGCCTATAGTTTGCTCTCGAGGTGCTCTCACCACAAGTG
>NZ_JBYKYF010000228.1:0-1814 GCF_057736855.1 Sporomusa sp. | reverse complement strand
TCCGGTTCCAACTTTAATTTTATAGGCTCCTACGCCTGGAGTAATTTCTTCAATCGTGCCATGAACCGTGATAAGCGGCTGACGACGTAATATCGAACTTTCATTGAGGATGTAAAGAGCATCCCCTGGCAAACAGCAGGCCGATACCTTAGGTGGAGCCGGAGTACTTTGCCTAAACTCAATACCGCCAGGCAAACGCACCACCACTTCTTGCCCGAAATCCTCCACTTGACACGGCAATATATTATCCATATCTACAAGATTAGCAACCGTTTGAGTAGCTGGACGACGAAGTACAACCTCCGGAGAAGCATCCTGAATAATTCGACCAGCGTCTAGTACTACCACTCTATCGGCAAAGTACAGTACATCATTGAAATTATGACTGACAAGTAACACCGTTAACTTATGTGATGTCGCTACTTGCTTTAAATCTGCTAAAATGGCTGTCCGTGAAGCCATATCCAACGAGGCAAAAGGTTCATCCAACAACAATAATTTGGGTCTAAAAACCAGCGCCCGTGCCAGAGCTACCCGCTGCGACTCACCCCCAGAAAGCTGGTTAGCCTGACGTTTTGCCAGGTGCTGGCACTGAAAGGTGGTAAGCGCTTCTACTACCTGTTGCTTTATCTGTGCAGAGGGATAGTTGCGAAATTTCAAAGGTAAAGCAACATTATCATATACGGTACCATGAACAAGCAGAGTTTCCTGAAACATCAGCGAGCTATAGCGTCGGGCAGTTTCCAGACCGCTTTTAGCGGCATCCCGACCAAATAAAGTAAGTCTCCCCTGCTGATAGGGCAGTAGCAAGTTGAGTACCTGTAACAGCGTACTCTTTCCCGCACCATTAGCGCCCGACAATGCCACCAGTTCTCCTGCCCTGATAGATAGTTTTTCAATATCTAGTACTAGCTGTCGGTTACGGTATACCTTAATTCCTTCCAATTCTACAATGTTATTCTCCATAGTCCCCCGCCCTGCTATTTGGCCGTCCGGTTTTGCAAGTAAGTTAAAGCGGCAACAATACCGTATGCTACCATTAATAAAATAAAGCTAAGTGCCAAAGCAATATCGTAATTGCCTTTACCTACTTCCATAACGGTAGCAGTAGTTAAAACCCTAGTCTGGCCTTTAATGTTGCCACCTACCATCATGGAAGCGCCAACTTCGGACACTACACCGCCAAAACCGGCCATAATGGCTGCTAATAATCCTAGTTTGGCCTGACGAATTAAAATCATATTAGCCTGCCATTTAGAAGCCCCAAGCGATAAGAGTTGCAAACGTAGTTTTGGGTTTAGGCTGCCGATAGCAGCAAATGATAATCCAGCAACAATAGGGCTGGCAATAACAGCTTGGGCGATAATCATCGCCCAAGGCGTATACATAATTCCTAGCATACCAAGCGGCCCATACCGCCAGAGCATTAAACTAACGACCAATCCCACGACAACTGGCGGTAGACCCATGCCAAAATTGACCACACTGACAATAACTTTTTTTCCGGGAAAATCGTTGAGTGCTAACCATAGCCCAAGTGGTATCCCCAAGATAATACTTATTATTGTAGCTATTCCTGACACTTTAATGGTCAAAAGTGTAACCGCCAGTATCTCTGGGTCCTGCCAGATATTGTCCATAATTATCCCTTTACCCTATAGGCCAAAATCTTTTTCCGTTTTACCGCCATCAGCAGTAAACAATGGCTGACCATACTTGTCTTTGCCAAAAGTGCTGATAATGCTTTGGCCTTCGCTTGACAACAAGAAGTCAGCAAATGCTTTGGCACCTTCTTTGTTTACTTTATCAAATTT
>NZ_JBYKYF010000227.1:0-5130 GCF_057736855.1 Sporomusa sp. | reverse complement strand
GTTCCAGTTCCTGATGAATCCAAGTGGCAGTATGGTCCCTTTAGTGGCGAGCTAGTGGATGGAAAAATTTACGGGCGCGGTGCTTCTGACATGAAGGGGGCAGTAAGTGCCATGATAGCTGCTGCTGCCTACTTTGCTGAAGATACCAAGCGGGATTTTGCCGGAAATATCTATATTGCCGGGGTTGTGCATGAAGAGTGTTTTGAAGGGGTCGCCGCCCGCGGCATTAGCGAGCGGGTTAAACCTGATTATGTGGTAATTGGCGAGGCGTCTGAACTTAACTTAAAGCGAGGCCAGCGCGGCCGTGCCGAGATAGTGGTCGAAACTTATGGCAAACCTGCGCACTCGGCCAATCCGCAAACAGGTATTAATGCCGTGTACAAGATGGCGAGACTGATTGAAAAAATCCGCGATCTTAAAACCCCTTATCAGGATGTACTTGGTCATGGAATTCTGGAATTGACTGACATAAAGTCATCTCCATATCCCGGAGCTTCCGTAGTACCGGATTACTGCCGGGTGACCTATGACCGGCGGTTGTTAGTAGGAGAAACAAAAGAAAGTGTGTTGCAGCCAATCCTGGATGTAATCAGGGAAATGTCCGAGCAGGATCCAGAGTTTACTGCTAAGGCTTACTACTCCTACGGCAGCGAAAACTGCTATACCGGTAATCAGATCGAGGGGGAACGCTTTTTTCCCGGCTGGCTGTATGACGAAACCGATGAATTTGTACAAGCAGCACTTCGCGGCTTACAAGAAGCAGGACTACAGCCCGCTATAACTCACTACTCATTTTGCACGAATGGCAGTCATTATGCGGGCGAGGCTGGAATAAAAACAATTGGTTTCGGACCATCGCGGGAAAACCTGGCCCATACTATTGATGAATACATTGAAGTTGAGCAGTTGTTTCAAGCAGCCAAAGGCTACTATGGCATAATGAAATCAGTTTTAAAATAAGGGAAGGTGAGAAAAATGCGTATTTTGATAAAAAACGGGACCATTGTTGATGGTACGGGTGAAAAAGCCTTTGTCGGCAATGTTGTTGTTGAAAATGACCGGATTGCGGCAGTCGGTGAGACTGGCGATGGTGAATATGACAAAGTCATTGATGCCCAGGGATTGGTGGTTGCCCCTGGTTTTATCGATACTCACAGCCACTCTGACTTGCAAATTCTAGTGGATCCGTATGTAACTCCTAAGGTAAAACAGGGTATTACTACCGAGGTATTGGGGCAAGATGGAATTTCTATGGCACCTCTTCCCCAACAATACATTAGTCCTTGGCGTAAGAATTTAGCTGGTCTTAACGGCGATAGTGACGAAATCGACTGGAGCTATGAGACGACAGATGGATATTTAACCATGCTGGAAAAGTCAGGGGTGGGTTTGAATGAGGTCTATTTGGTACCGCACGGCAATATCCGCATGGAAGCCATCGGTCTTGACAACCGTCAGCCGACAGCCGAAGAACTAAAAAAGATGTGTGATATTACACGGCGCGAACTGGAAGCTGGAGCGGTTGGCCTATCTACAGGGTTGATTTATATGCCTTGCGCTTACTCACAGACGGAGGAAATTGTTGAGCTGTGCAAAGTGGTTGCTGAGTATGATGGCGTGTTTGTTGTTCATCAGCGTAGTGAAGCAGATACCATTTTGGAGTCTATGGAAGAAGTTATAGATATTGGGAGAAAATCTGGGGTCAAAGTTCATTTTTCCCATTTCAAGGTTTGTGGCCGCAAAAACTGGGGGGCTATCGACAAGGTTATAGAATTGCTGGAAAGAGCACAGGCAGAAGGTATCAAAATATCGTTTGACCAATATCCCTATGTAGCCGGCAGTACCATGCTTGGGGTTATCCTGCCTCCATGGGTACATGATGGCGGCACTGACAAACTGCTTAAGCGATTGGAAGATGCCGAGCTCAGAAAGAAAATGATTGAGGATATCGAGCGGGGTATTCCTGGTTGGGATAATTTTATTGACTTTGCCGGTCTGGATCAAATTTTTGTTACCAGTGTTAAGACCAAAGCCAACGAAGATTTAGTTGGTAAAAATTTAGTTGAGATTGGTAAGATCCGTGGTAAAGATCCGTATAATGCTACATTTGATTTGCTGTATCAGGAAGAAAATGCTGTTGGTATGGTTGACTTTTATGGTACGGAAGAGCATGTGATCCGATTTTTGACTAGACCGGAACAGAATGTATGTACTGATGGTCTCTTAGGCGGTAAACCTCATCCAAGGGTTTTCGGCTCGTTTCCCCGTGTACTCGGTAAGTATGTGCGTCAAGAAAAGGCATTAACCCTGGAAGCGGCAATCAAGAAAATGACTGCCAAGCCAGCCGAAGTCTTTGGAATTAAGAACCGTGGGCTGCTTAAGGCAGGATATTACGCAGATATAGTGATCTTCAACCCAGATACTATTATTGATAAAGGTACATTTGTTGATCCTGTCCAGTATCCGGAAGGCATTGAATATGTCTTAATAAATGGTACAGTTGCTATTGAACGGGGACAGCAAACCAAGGAATTACCAGGGCGTGTTTTAAGACACGGTCATTAACAATAGGTTTAGGAGGTTTAGTAATGAAAACAGTCGTTCACACTGATAAGGCTCCAGCCGCTATCGGTCCGTATTCACAAGCCATCATAGCAGGAGGATTTATGTTTATCTCCGGTCAGATTCCGGTAGATCCAGCAACTGGCGAAGTAGTCGAGGGCATTGAAGCTCAGACTAGGCGGGTTTTGGACAACCTTGCAGCCATTCTTGGTAGTAAAGGCTTACGTTTTGACAATGTTGTAAAAACTACCGTATTTTTACAAGACTTAAACGAGTTTCAAACTGTGAATGCAATTTATAGCGAATATTTTAGTAAGGAACCGCCAGCGCGGGCTTGTGTTCAGGTCGCGAAACTGCCCAAAGATGTTTTGGTGGAAATTGAAGCGATTGCTGTGTTATAACACAGCAATCAGTATAGAAAAAATAGTCCGAATATAGACACCATTCTTGAAAAATGTTATGGGGGAATAGATAAATGAGTAAACAAGTAAACCAAGGTGGTTTTCGTTGGAAGGTTAGACACTCAATTTTAGCTATCATCTGGATGGGATGGTTGTTCTCGTTCCTTGACCGTATGGTTATTAGCGTATCTTTGCCGTTCATTGCCAAGGATCTTAATATTGATGCAACCATGCAAGGTGCTATCTTAAGTGCCTTTTTCGCCGGATATGCGTTATTCCAAATTCCTGGAGGCATACTGGCGGATAAGTTTGGTTTTAGGAAAGTTATGTCTTTTGCTATCGCTTGGTGGTCAATATTTACTTCGTTAACAGGAATGATCGTCTCCTATCCTCTCATGCTTGTCTGCCGCTGCCTGTTTGGCATAGGAGAAGGTTGTTTTCCCGGTGCATCTTGGAAGGCAATAGCTACCTATTTCCCACCGAAAGAACGGGCAACTGCCACTGCCATTCAGTCATCGGTTAACACATTGGGGCCGGCAGTAGCTACCTTGGTGGCCGCAGGAATCATTGCGCATTATGGCTGGCGTACTGTATTTATAGCTCTTGGACTTCCTGGATTGTTGATTGCTGTTATGATTTGGTTCTACTTTAAGGATAATCCTGCCAATCATCCCAGTATGACGAAAGAAGAGTTGGCAGAGCTTGCGGTGCAGCCTGTTGCTGATGATGCCAATGAAGCTAAGACAGGAATTACCTTTAAAGAATTTGTTAAAAAACCAATTTTATGGCAAATGGTTTTCATCTGGTTCTTGTTTGACATTACTTTCTGGGGATTTGTTTCTTGGTTGCCATCGTATTTGATGAAAGTAAGAGGGTTTTCGTTACTCCAAACAGGTGTAATCGGCTCAATCCCTTTCTTTGTCGGTACTGTAGGCACTTTGCTTGGGGGTTATCTTTCTGACCGTATGAAGGGACAGCGTAAGTGGATGTTTGTTCCTAATGCTTTAATTGCCGGCGTATTCTTGTATTTAACCTATACCGTACCTTCGGCAGATATGGCCATTATTTACCAGAGTGTTTCCTCGTTCTTTATGTTCATGGCTATGGCTGCTTTCTGGGGTCTTGTTATGGACACGATTCCGTCCCATATCATGGGTTCAGCTTCTGGTACCGTTAATTTTGGTGGTCAGGTAGCCGGTTTTATTTCTCCTTTCGTAATGGGTTATCTAATTGATGTAAGCAAAGGTTCTTTTGATACTGCCTTCATCTTTTTAATAGTTGCTATTGTTGCGTCAGCCGCAATTACTTTGACGGTAAATCAGGCGCGCAAGGACATTAAGGTGGCAGCTGAAGCATAATTGATACAGTAAGAGGGTATGGTCTTTCTAAGCAACCAAAATCCCCTGCTAGCCGTTAGCAGGGGATTTTGGCATTCTAACAGAATTTATATTATAAAATAGCAGTCAGCACCGCATCACCAATGGCTCGTGGCAGGCGTTATTTTTTGGTGCTATTATTTGGAAGCTACCGGAGTTGCTAAGCGTACGCCCATTGCAAAGGCTTTCTGGCAATCTAAGGGAAATACTTCTTTGCGTCTTTGGGCTTTAGCTTCTGCGTTGAAAGCGGTTGCTACATATTTGGAATAATCATCAAACTGATAGGTATCAAAACAGTACAGGGATTCACAAGAGCCAAAAAGTCTTCCTAATATGGTTTCCATTGCGCTTAGATTCTGAGGATAACCCATAGCCTGCATCCTGTTTTCATCCACATTCATGGTGTAGATAAATCCTATAGGCATCTTGCGCGTGAATAGCGAGGAGTAGTTCGCATTATATACCAGGTATTGAAACGCCAGGCGTTCAAGGAAAGATCGCATTTCACCAGTAACATTGCCTAAGTAGATGGGTGAACCTAGTATGAGTGCATCGACGGTTTCCAGTTTTTTTAAAATCGGCGTCAAATCATCTTTTACAGCACATCTACCATAGCTTTTTCCGCCTTTTAGTTTACAGGCAAAGCAACTCATGCAGCCTTTGAAGTTCAAATCATACAGATGGATGAGTTCCGTGGCGGCGCCTTGCGAAGCAGCTCCTTCCAAAGCTGTGCCGAGAAGTGTGGCGGTATTCCAGTTTTTACGCGGGCTACCGTTAATGGCTATAATATT
>NZ_JBYKYF010000226.1:0-5151 GCF_057736855.1 Sporomusa sp. | reverse complement strand
TAGTAACTAAGATGGCTCCGGGGAAGGCTTCAAATTCTTTGCGCTGATTTTGCCAGGCCGTACCATAGTTGCCAACAAGATGTTTATACTTTTTGAGTTCAGGATAAGCATGAGCTGGCAGCATTTCACCATGGGTGTAAATGTTGATGCCAGTACCTTCGGTTTGTTTTAAAAGCTCCTCTAAATCAAGGAGGTCATGACCAGTGACCAGAATGCCATGGCCAGCCTTGAAGCCTGTGAATACTTCAGTGGGTACAGGTGAGCCAAAACGGTTAACATGAGCTTGGTCTAGCAGTTCCATGACTTTCAGGTTAATTTCACCGCATTTTAATACCATCTCAATATGTTTTTCTAAGCTGAAATTTACGTTAGTTAGTGTGGAGAATAAAGCATCATGCATAAATGCGTCAACTTGCTCGTCGCGGGCTCCCAGTTCGCGGGCATGGTGAGCATAGGCGGCAATGCCTTTGAGACCAAAAATTAGGGTATCCTGTAAACTGGCGATATCTTCGTTTTTTCCACAGACGCCAATTTTGGTGCAGCCTGTGCAACCAGCGGTTTGTTCACATTGATAACAGAACATACTCATTTCTTAAATCCCCCTTGCTGTTTGTATCTTATGGTGTAATTATAAGGGAGAAAACAAATTGGGACTGTGACGTATGTCACAGTCCCTGTTGATTCTTTTCACACCGACAGCAGGTATTGGTTTGGTAAAAACAGATTAAAGCAACGCTTTGCCCTGCTGTCAACAGCTGGCGTAAGCCAGGAACTTTACATTTCTGTTACTTGGATATCTACCTTGTCACCATTGGTAACAACTGCTGTATATTCGGCAGGTGATCCATTGAGAAGTACGATAACTTTGCCGGCAGGAGGCAAGGTACGGGGATCAAAATTCGCAGCCAGCAAGACGTCGCTAATGAGTGGCTGACGGTCAGGATTAATCACAAATTCTATAGTACTGCCAGGAAGTGCAGGTTGATTGACTTCTATTGGTTTGCCATCCACTTGTACGCTATAACGGCGGACAGGGACGGTGCAAGGTGCACCATTGAATAGCACGTGAATGACACTGTCGTCCATATCAGTAATTCCAAGGACTTCTGCTAGCGTAGGCAGCGGTGGTTTGATGGTCTCAATACGGTCACCTGAACTTACTGAACTATTCAGGGAGGCTTGAACACCATTAATCGTATATGTGGGATATACTTTGTAGGAGCGTTCGGTACCGTTAACCTGATATTTGTACTCCTCAGGAGCGGTAGTGAGATGTAGCGTAGTCAGTACTTGTTCCAATGTTTCGATTGGCGTCACGCACACTTGATCCCGATCACCTAATCGGGTATCAGGCTGGGCGGGAACGCCATTGACAGTGACGACTGGTGACAGTTGACAGCTTTTGCCGTCAAAGTGAATGGTCAGTGGTTCAGGCAGTGATATGATCTCTTGGAGTACAGGAGTAGGCGTTGTACCAGGTGTTCCAGGAGTGATTGCCAGAATATCTTGGTCGTGGAGAGCATCGGTAAGTTTGGCTGGTTGGCCACCACGCAGTATTTGTCCAGGGGTGCCATGACTGCCAGGAATAAAGTGAGTTTGACCATTGACAGAAATGGTTATTCCCATACCTGGACGACCGCGAAGTGCTCGGATATCGATGCCAGCAGCCAAAAGTGCATCGGCTATTGTTAACCGGCTTAGGTTAAACAGGCGGATAGGCCGGTCGTTGACAGTGATATTAATAAAGTTTAAAGTGCGCCCGCCTGCCAGTTTCAAAATTCCTAGTGGGGTCACCGTGTCGGGGGTGCGTAGTTTGGCAGGTATGTTGGTAATACCTTCAATGGAGTCAGGACGACGGATGGCAACTCTAGATGCCGGAATATCTAGGGCTGCGGCTAATGTCTCCGGCAGGAGTGGGGTTAATGCTCCGCCGCCGACCAAAAGTACTGCTTGCGGTTGTTGGGTGTTTAACTTTAGGATTTCAGCAGCAATGGCTTGGGCCAGTTCAACGACTTTGGGGGCTAAGGTATCAATGATGATTTTGGCTGATTCTTTGCGAGTCATACCTAGTACATCGGTAAAGGCAATCTTTTTATTATGATTACCGTTTAGCTGGCGTTTAACGGTTTCGGCAACATTAAAGTCAAGTAAAAAATGTTGGGATATGGCTTCGGTAATTTCATCTCCGGCCAGTGGCACCATGCCATACCCAATTACTGAGCCGTCACGAGTAATTGCTACATCGGAGGTGCCTGCTCCGACGTCGACAAGGGCAAGATTTAAATGCCGCATGGTTGAGGGGATGAGAACATTGATGGCGGCAATGGGTTCTAGTGTAAGGGTTGCCATTTCCAGCCCGGCTGTTTGGAGGGCAGATTGCAGGGAATCAATGACTTGGCGGGGCAAGAATGTGGCAATCACTTCAATGCTTGCGCGTTTGCCGCGCTGGCCAACAAGGCTTTTTATTCGGGTTCCATCCAGATTAAAGCTCACAACACTGTAGCCAACACAGTAATAATCTGTCGGGTCAGACACAGCACCAGAGGTAGCCAATTCGGCTTGGGCTGTCTGAATGGCTGCTAGCTCGAGGGAGCGTTCGTCTTCCGGGGTAAGCGGGCCGCGGGTGGCTGTTTCTATATCGGCAGAGGTTCGTAAGGTACATAAGGCACGGCCAGCAGCAGCTACTGCGACTTTAGTCAGTTTGCCAACAGACGCTTCCAGGCGGGAAGTAACTGATGCCAGTACTTCGGCAACTTCCTGAACATCATGAATCTGTCCGTCAAGCATAGCCCTGGTATGATGTTCTTCGCGATCTGAGGCTATAAGTTTTATTGTGCCGTTCTTAAGCTCGCCGACAAGTCCGACGACGCTGCGTGTACCAATATCTAAGGCAAAGAGGAGTTGGTTATTGTCCATAGGCACTCCTTCATTTCTATAGTTGAGAATTTGTGTAATAATTACTGGTTTTGGTAGCGCAGAGAGTGAGAGAAGTTGCTCTCTGACAGTGAGTAGTCAGAAATACATCCGTTTTAGGAATACTTTACTATTTTCATTTTCGCCGAAGTACATCCTATTTCCTGTCATAAAAGTTAAGAATATTACTAGTTTATCGTTTTGGCTAAGATTCTTTACATAATTATAGTGTATTGCAGCAATTTATTTGGTAAGATATAGTTTAGTAGTAAGAGAGGAGGTTTCATAAGTTGTCTACTATACATATAATAATTGACAGTACTGCTAATGTGTCTGAAGCCATGTTGACAGCTCATCCTAACCTTCATGTTATTCCGTTAAAAGTAATTATCGGCGATACTGAATGGAATGAACCTGAGCTGAGTAATACAGAACTGTTTCGTATTGCTAAAGAAAAAGGGGTACATCCGCGCACCTCGCAGCCATCACCGGGCGATTTTGCCCGGATATTTTCATCGATACCTGAGGGGCATCCGATAATTATGATTAGTGTATCTGGTGGCCTTAGTGGAACCGTTAATGGTGCTCGAGCGGCCGCTAAAGAGCATAAAGGCCGTGAAATTTATGTAGTTGACTCTATGACGTCGTCAATTGGTATGATAAAAATGGCCGAGGTGGCACTCCGACTGGCCGCCAGCGGTCAACCGGCAGCGACTATTGCCGATCATTTGCAGCAGATGGCAGCTGCAACCCATACACTGTTTATGCCTGATTCGCTGGATTATTTGTATAAAGGCGGCAGGATTGGCGGTGCAGCGGCATTGTTTGGCTCGATTTTGCAAATTAAGCCGATTCTCACATTGCGTGAGGGTAAGGTAGAGGTATTTGACAAAGTGCGTACCAAACCGCGGGCAGTGGCACGAATGCTGGAAGAACTGGATAAGCATGGCGAGCTTGAGTATATTGGCGTGGCGTATGGCGGATCCCAGGAAGCTGCTCAGGAAATATATAATACTATTTGCCAGCGTTATCCTAACATTCCGGTATCGTTTAGTGGTATTGGTTCAGTACTGGCCGCCCATTTAGGTCCAGGTGTTCTGGGCTTGCTTTTTCAAAAAAAGTGCCAGTAGTTGAGGAGGGAACTGTATGCAGTCCAGTATGGATGTAATTAATGGAGTAGATTTTCGTCGGATGATTGCCGGAGCGTATGGAGCCTTCACGCGCGAACATGAATATATCAATAGTCTTAATGTATTTCCTGTTCCAGATGGTGATACCGGTACAAATATGCTGCTGACGTTGGGAGCTGTGGCTAAAGCGATTGCCGAAGCGCCTGATGAAGGCATTGGCTCCTTGGCGCGCCGCGCTGCTGACAGCGCCATTATGGGAGCCAGAGGCAATTCGGGAGTAATTTTGTCGCAATTGCTGCGAGGTATCGCCCGGGGCCTGTCTGGTAAGGATATAGCTACTGCGGCCGAGGTAGGAAAAGCCTTTCAGTATGGAGTGTTGTATGCGTACAGGGCGGTAGCCCGGCCAGTCGAAGGAACCATCCTGACTGTGGCGAAAGGTATTGCCAAGGGTACACTCCGGGCGGTGCGAGACCGGCGGGCTTTTGCTGACATTTTGCGGGAGGCTATTGCCGCTGGTCAAGCGGAACTTAACCGTACTCCAGAGCTATTACCAGCGTTAAAGGCTGCTGGTGTAGTTGATGCCGGTGGTCAGGGCTTGATTATTTTTCTTGTGGGATGTTTGGAAGGGTTAGAGGGACGGTATACCGGACCGGAAGCCGACTTTGGCCGTACCTTGACAATAGCCGGAGTTGGTGCTGAAGTTAATATGTCTCACCCCTATTGTACCGAGTTTGTCGTCAAACGGTGTGCTGCCAGCATCGAAGAAGTTAAGCGCCAGTTAGAGCAAATGGGCGGTTCACTTGTACTGGCACCTGGTGATGGCATTTTAAAAGTACATATTCATACAGCGCATCCGGGCGCGGTATTGGAATCAGCTATTGCCTGGGGTACGCTGCATGATATTAAGATTGATAACATGTCTGACCAGCACCGGCAAACGCTGGAGACAAGCAGAGAAGCTCAGCCTAGGTCTGGGACAGCGGTCATCAGCGTGGTATCTGGTGAGGGGTTTGCGGAGATTATGCGGCAAATGGGGGCAGATATTGTTATTACTGGTGGACAAACTATGAATCCGCCGGTAGAGGATTTTGGGGCTGCGATCCATAAT
>NZ_JBYKYF010000225.1:0-5166 GCF_057736855.1 Sporomusa sp. | reverse complement strand
GAAAATATGCCTGAGACAAACACCAAGAAAACGAAAAAATACACAAGCTGCTTATGTTTAAGTGACCATTCTGTCAAATTAAACTTATTCATAACGCACCTTTTGTCCTTCCCGCAGTTTTTGGACGCCGGCAGTAACAATCACTTCTCCGTCCTGCAGACCTTCGAGAATCTGAACCTTATCTTTTCCGAAGGCTCCTACTTTTACTGGGCGCAAATTGACAATACCTTCGTTAATAACCCATACATGCGGTGTATCGCCTGTCTGATAAATGGCTGCTAGCGGAATATACACGGTCTGTTGGCCAGTAGATTTGGCGACGGTTACACTGGCAGTCATCCCTAAATTCATATTGGCCGGTGGATGAGTTAGACTAATTCTAACTTTATAGGTTCTAGTCACTTTATCGGCTACCGGGGAAATTTCTCTGACGTTTCCTTCTGCAGTTACCCCTGGCAATGCCCAAAAGCTGACATTAATTTGCTGCGCATTGCGAATTTCGTCAATGCGATTTTCCGGTACATTGATTTCGATTTCACGTTCATCACTGGTCACAACACTGATCACTGGCTGACCTGCACTGACTACTTGCCCAACCTCAGCAGAGATATTAGAAACAACGCCGGCATTGTCTGCCACCAAAGTGGTATACCCCAGCTGGTTAGACCCCTGAGCATATTGGGCTGATGCCTGGCGGTAATTCGCTAAGGCTACTTCATATGCATTTTGGTATTGATCCAGTTGCATATGACTAATTGCACCTTCTTCATATAACTTCCGGTAGCGTTCGAGATTGGCTTCTGCTAAACTCAGTTGTGATTTAGCGGAAGCAACTTGGGCTGCAGTAATATTTACCGTTTGCTGAATATCTTTGCTGTCAATTTCCATCAGAACATCGCCCGGGTTCACTACACTGCCAATTTCTACGTTTCGTTTGATAATTTTGCCGCTAACCTGAAACGCAAGCTGCGTTTCGTACCTTCCCCGCACTTCACCGGAATACGTCGCTTTTTGCCCAGCAGAGTCCATATTAACCACTTGGGCGCGAACCCTGGGTATCTCTTCTTTAACGGTTGCGGTTCTCGAACACCCAGCAAGATTAATGGCTACCAAGCAAATTAAAACTAACATTGCGGTACAGTTAGCCTTAGACTTTTGCATAAAAATCCTCCCCTACCATATATTCATTTCTTTACAAGCCCGTTGATGATGAAATCAATCAATGCCTCGGTATACATCTGCCCATTTGGTGCGCGGCGGAGCGGTCCTGTACGCGCATAGCTGAAGGCTTGAAATAATTTAAAGCCAGCATACGCTACGGTTGTTTCATCCACATCACGGAATTTTCCCTGCTATTTGAGCAATGCTTGCGATAATTTCATCATCAATAATCTCATGGTATTTTCTATTGACAAATGCCAAAAACAACTCATCATCTTTAAGTATTTTAGTAATAAAATTGTCCTGATTAAAATATGCGATTGCCTGGCGAATCAAGAGAACCAGTTTTTCGAGTGGATCAGATACCTCATCAATTTGCGAAAATAATATATCTATGGCTTTATGGCATTCGCGCAGCAGCAGACATTTAAACATGTCTTCTTTATCATTAAAGTGTTCGTAAATGGTTTTTTTGGAGATTTTACAGTCCTTGCTTATTTCATCCATGGTTGTCTTTTTAAACCCGAAGCGTTCCATTCGCTCCTTGGCTTTATCAAGGATGAGACTTTTTACGTCATTCACTCTATTCCCCCTCATCTAACCATCAGTCAATACGGTATCTATACCACTTGTAAACTATTATAGTATTTTAGTTTCCGAAAATCAATACAAATCACTTAGACAAAACGCCTGTTAATCTCGACAATGCCTCCTGCAGTAGGCGCCAGCTATCCCAAAGCCAGCGCAATAAGCCCAAGCAACATAACTCCAGCCCCTGCCAGCCTGATTTTTGCATCACTCTCTGACAATAGCTTCGCCCCAAGAATAGTGCCAATGAGGATACTGACTTCCCTAGCCGGCGCTATATAACTGACAGGGCTATATACCATAGCTGTTAAAACAAGAATATAAGCCAATGGCGATAGAACAGCCACTCCAATGGCTTCTTTTTTGTGCGTAGCCCATTGCGTTTTAACTTGATCCCAATTTTTCAAAGAATAAGGCGTCAGCAAAATGACCCGTCCTACATTGGCAGACCAATCCATCAGCAGCGGAGGAATCAGATAAGCACTGACAGCCACTTTGTCTAGCACAGTGTATCCGGCAATAGCCCCGCCACAGAGCAAGGCATAACATATCGACTTGCGGGTACCCGTTTCCTGGCGACCAAACGGATTTCCCGCAATCACGAGAATTCCTGTGCCAATGAGCACCGCTCCAGCTAAAGCCAGCGGTGTAGGTCGCTCTCCTAACAGAAAAATTGCCGTTAGTATGGAAATTAGCGGCCCAGTTCCTCTGGCAAGGGGATAGATAACCGAAAGATCCCCAAAACGATAGCCTTTATCAAGTAAAATAAAATACACCGAATGTAGCACAGCGCTGCCCAGCATCAATGCAAGTTGATAGGTGCCAATAAACGGTTTCTCCACCAGCAGCACCCATATTGCCAGCGGCAAATAAATGATTGCTGACAGGCTGGCAAAAATCCAGATAAAAGCAGTACCACCACACGCCTTTTTTGCTAACAGATTCCACACCGCATGACAGAATGCCGCTAATATGGCCAACACTAGCGCAAACGAAGTCACCTAAAATCCCCTCAATTAGCTGATTAATGTTTACTAGATATCCCGCCAGCAGCGATTACGCGAAATACATCAAAATAATATATTGACATATTTCGCGGTCCTACTAACATATCCTTCCAACAAAAAAAATAAAGAATAAGGCCTTATTCCTCTCTGAAACGTTTCCTCGCATCACGCTTCGCGAAAAACAAGACCTTATTCTACACTAATTCACTCACCATCACAGCTAACCATATTGTCTGCCATGCCAGTCTTATTTCAATTTTCTTTGATACCTTTTACTAAAGAACGAAAATGCTGTCAGTTTTTTTAGCTGATTTACTGAGCAAAGAAAACAGCAAGAACAATTTCTTACCGGACACAGGCACAGGTCCCCTGTCCCACCACCTGTTTCTTTGCAAAAAAATACCGCCCATCAACGGGCGGTAAAAGTTATCGTTAATGAGATTCCCCTTCCAATATCAGTTTTTCTAACACCAGAGGCTCAATATATTTACCATCTTTATAAGCACGCATATTGCCACCAGATATCTCATCAATTAATGCAATCTGTTTGTCTACGCCAATCCGGCCAAATTCAAACTTAATATCATATAACTCAATATTCTTTTTGGCCAATTCTACTTTTACAATATTACCGATTTCCTGAGTGAGTTTTTTGAGCACTTCGTATTCCTCAGGAGAAAGCAGGCCCAGCATCGCCAAAGTATCTTTCGTGATCAGCGGGTCTCCACGTTCATCGTCTTTTAATGTGACTTCGACTAAAGCATCAAGTGGTTGACCTTCGACGACATACATACCATACCGGCGTAAAAAGCTCCCTACCGCACGATAACGGCAAATCACTTCTAGTCCCTTTCCAAAAACACTTGCCGGCTTCACTGTCATCGTTGCCGCTTCGGGATTGGCGTCAATATAGTGAGTTGGTATTCCTTTTTGCTCTAATAGTTCAAAAAAGAATTTTGACAGCCTAAGTCCAGCCCTACCTGCTCCTTCCAGCGTTAGACCAACGGTATTGGCACCTGGGTCAAATACACCGTTTGTGCCAGTAACATCATCTTTAAACTTCAATAAATAATTTCCATCTTCCAGTAAAAATACATCTTTTGTTTTTCCTGAATACACTAGCTCCATAACCGACATCCTCTTCAAAATATTTTAATATGAATATTACATATATTATACCATATTCATGTACAAAAGTCCCTTCCAAACTTCCACTGTTATAATCTGAAAGAGAGGTAATTGACATTTTGGCCAATTACCTCTCCCTTTGACACATTCACGCTACAAATTACTTAACTGAACTTTCATTGTGAAATTATCATGTATGAATTACAATACGTTTCGCCACTTCCTGAGTAATTTCCGTTTTAATAGGCGTCTGCTTCTGCAGTAGAAAATCCGTTTGTTGAAGTTCGTTATTTGCTTGCTATCCTAATGGCAGTACAGTTAGCCAGATTATGCCAATTATAGTGGTTACAATGGTCAGCGGACATCCTACTTTTAAATAATCCCAGGCAGTAACGCTGACATTATCACGTTTAGCCATTTCCACCACGATGAGATTAGCAATTGAACCGGTAATAGTAAAATTCCCTGCCAGGGTTGAAAATAAAGCCAAGGCTTTCCACCAATGTTCGGCATTTTCTGCTGGTATCAGGAACTTCATTAATAAGACGGCCGGTACATTACTGACAATGTTTGATAACACAAGTGTCATGGCTGCAAATAGTCCCATATTTTCAAACCCAGAAAAAGATAATGTTTTCAATATAAAGGTCATAAGTCCGCTATGCTCTACACCCGCAACAATGATAAACAGACCAATGAAAATGACTAATAAATTAAAATCAATACTTGCATACACTTTGTTAGGTTTTACCCGTCTGGTTACAAGCAGTGCTGCGCCACCAAGACAAGAAACCAGTGCTAAGTCATAACCGTACATATAGCCTGCCAGTACCAGTGCTAATACCATCAAACTTTTTGCTATCAAGTACTTATGTATATTAGTATGGCTGGGAATAGACGCAGTAAATATCCCTTCCAGATCTTTGCGATAACAGTAAGCGATAGCACCATAGGCTGCCAGCAAACCAATAATCACGACCGGGCAGGCTACTACAAAATAGCTTACAAATGTCATCCCGGATAAACTGGCAACAAGTATATTCTGAGGATTGCCCAGCAATGTCGCGGCACTCCCAATGTTTGACGCCATGGCTACCCCCAATAAATGCGGGATGGGATTGCAGTGGGCTTTTCTGCAGATTAAAAGCACTACGGGTGTAAAAAGCAAGCAAATAATATCATTAATCGCCAGTGCTGACATAATGCCACTGGTTATGATAATAGCAAACAACAATTTCTTTTTGGTATTAACCCGCTGACACACGATTTCTCCCACTAGTTC
>NZ_JBYKYF010000224.1:0-5167 GCF_057736855.1 Sporomusa sp. | reverse complement strand
AAGGCTGGAGCCGGGAAAGTTGTTGTGCTTGAGCGTAGCTACCTTGCCAGTGGTGCTACCGGGCGTTGCGGCGCTGGTGTCCGGATGCAGTGGGGTACTGAGACCAATTGCCTGTTGGCACGCGAAAGTATCAAAATACTGGAAAATCTGCCAGCGATACTGGAAATGGAAGGGGATATTGAATTTAAACAAGGTGGCTATCTTTTACTTGCGTATACCGACAAAATGGTTGAACAATTCAAGAAAAACCTTAAACTGCAAGCTTCTCTTAATATTCCTGCCTATTGGGTAACTCCGGAAGAAGCCAAAGACATTGTACCACATTTAAATATCCAAGGCCTGCTTGGTGCTACGTTCTGCCCTAAAGACGGGCATGCCAATCCATTCAAAGTTACCAGTCTGTATGCCAAGGCTGCCGTCCGGCTGGGGGTTAGCATGTATACCTATACCGAAGTTACTGGTCTAACGGTAAAAAGTGGAAGAATATGTATGGTTCACACCAATAAAGGCGATATTGCTACCAATGTTGTGATTAATGCCGCTGGTGGTTATGCCAAAACGATTGGCCGTATGGCTGGTATCGAACTGCCAATTTTTCCTGAACGCCATGAAATACTTGTGACCGAGCCGGTGGCGCCTTTTCAAACGCCGATGGTAATGTCTTTTTTTCACAATCTCTACTGTCAGCAAACACCGCATGGTAGTTTTATCATGGGAATCGGACACCCGAATGAACCAGAGAGTTTCAATATCCAGGGAAGTCGGCGCTTTTTGACTGAGATGGCTGAACGCATCACTACCCTTCTGCCGCCGCTAGCTAATCTCAATGTCATCAGGCAATGGGCAGGACTGTATGATATGTGTCCAGATCGAACGCCTATTTTGGGCGAAGATGCAAATATCAAAGGATTTTATACGGCTGCTGGTTTTAGTGGTCATGGTTTTATGATTGCACCAATGGTAGGTAAGCTGATCGCTCAAGCGGTTGTCGGCTTGCCTACCGATATTCCCATTCATGCTTTTAGTGCTGATCGGTTTGCTCGTGGTCAATTATATGTTGAGCCTTCAGTTGTTTAATTCTTTTAATATTACACTAAGGAGGTACATGTATGGTAACCGCATTTTGTAATGAACCGTTTTCTAATTTCTCGTTACCAGAAAACAAACAGGCTATGGAAAGGGCATTAAGCTATATTGCCGAACAAAAGGGCAGACATTACCCTTTGGTTATTGGAGGTCAGAAAATTAATACCCAAACCCATATTATTTCAGTGAACCCTTCGAACTTTAAAGAAATCATCGGTACTACAGCCAGTGCCAATATCGAACTGGCTGAAAGGGCCATCCAAGCTGCGCTGGCTGCCTTTGCTGACTGGCAATATGTTAAACCTGAGGAACGCGCGCGCTATTTGTTTAAGGCTGCCGCAATCATGCGTCGCAAGAAATTTGAGTTTTCAGCATGGTTGGTAGAAGAAGCAGGAAAAAATTGGGTAGAAGCTGATGCTGACACTGCTGAGGCTATTGACTTTTTAGAATATTATGGACGCCAAATGCTTACAGTTGCCGCTGGTATGCCGGTGGTGCCTATTGCTGGCGAGCAAAACGAATGTTTCTACATTCCGTTAGGCGTTGGGCTTATTATACCGCCTTGGAATTTTCCGTTGGCTATTTTGACTGGAATGACGGCGGCTGCCATTGTTACTGGAAATACAGTGATCATGAAGCCGGCTAGTACTACACCAGTGATTGCAGCTAAACTCATGGAACTTTGGGAAGAAGTAAGTTTGCCACCTGGTGTTGTCAATTTTCTGCCAGGCAGTGGCAGCCTTATTGGTGATTTTCTTGTTAGCCATCCCCAGGTCCGATTCATCAACTTTACAGGATCAAAAGAAGTTGGACTTCGGATTAATAAATTAGCCGCCGAAATTTCACCTGGACAGAAATGGATTAAACGTGTTGTGGCCGAAATGGGCGGTAAAGATGCTATTATTGTTGACAATGAGGCTGACCTCGAAGACGCTGCCAATGGTATTGTAAGCTCAGCTTTCGGGTTTCAAGGACAAAAATGTTCGGCATGTTCTCGGGCCATTATTATCAAAGATGTATATGAGGAAGTTGCTGCCCAAATCATTGCCAAAACCCAAGCTCTGAAATTAGGTCCAGCCAGTGATCCTGGAGTGGATGTAGGACCAGTCATTGATATACATGCTTATAATAAAATTCTCGAATATATAAATATCGGTAAAAGTGAAGGACGCTTAGTTGCCGGCGGCTCTAAAGGTCCTGATGCAGGTTATTTTATTGAGCCTACAGTTATTGCCGATGTTGCACCCCATGCCCGCATTGCTCAGGAAGAAATCTTTGGTCCGGTTGTTGCCTTAATCAAAGCTGAGGATTTTGACCAAGCCCTAGCTATTGCTAATGATACTGAATATGGATTAACTGGGGCTGTATATTCTCGAAATCGCGCCAAACTTGAAAAAGCTCGCCGCGAATTCCATGTTGGCAATTTGTATTTTAACCGAAAATGTACTGGTGCATTGGTCGGTGTCCACCCCTTTGGCGGTTTCAATATGTCAGGTACCGATTCTAAGGCGGGCGGAAGCGATTATCTGCTATTATTTATGCAAGCTAAGTCGGTGGCAGAAAAAATGTAACAAACTTTATTTTTGCACAGAAATGACTTGTAATTTTTGGCAAAATGTAATACAATGTATAATCATAAAAAACAAAAGTATAAAATATATAAATATAATAATTATGTAAGCAACGATGCTTTTTGGAGAGAATATTCTGCCATTCTGTCCAAAAAGCTTTTTTATTTTTTGAGTTTAACAAACGTTAAGTGGGTAAGGGAGGGATGAAAAGCGTATTTGGGATGGGGATATCTTTTATAAATTTATAAGAGATGGGGATGAGATGATGAGTACATTCAGATTAAAAATGGCTAGCTTGCTAACAATCCTATTCCTGCTGGCTGGATTAGTGACCGGGTGTAGTGATACTACCACCAAAGACATTAAAATTGGAGTGGTATACGAACTTACCGGCAATACGGCTAGTTTTGGCACGGCTGCAGCTAATGGTGCTAAACTGGCATTTAAAGAAATTAATGCCCAAGGTGGTGTACTTGGTAAACAAATTCAAGTAGTAATAGCCGACAATAAAGGTGAACCGGCAGAATCCACTAATGCTATGACCAAAGTCATTACTCAGGATAAAGTGGTAGCTGTAACCGGGTTTACTGTCAGCTCTTGCGGTATTGCCGGGTCGACTGTTGCTGAGGCCAACAAAATCCCCTTAGTAGCCGCTGCTACTACCAATCCTAAAGTAACGCTTGATGAAAAAACCGGCAAAGCAAAAGAGTATGTTTTCCGGGCCTGTTTTATTGATCCTTTTCAAGGGACAGTGGCAGCCAATTTTGCTCTTAACAGTTTAAAAGTAAAAAAAGCGGCTATTTTAATTGATAACTCCAGTGATTATAGTAAAGGTTTATCTCAATTTTTCAAAGAAGCTTATGTAAAAGGTGGCGGGCAGATAGTTGCAGAAGAAGCCTATTTGCAAAAAGACCAGGACTTTAAGGCAATTCTTACCAAGGTTAAAGCGCTGAATCCCGAGCTTATTTATCTTCCCGGTTACTATGAAGAGGTCGGTAAGATTATAAAGCAAGCCCGGGAAATGGGAATTACGGTACCGTTTTTGGGCGGTGATGCCTGGGATTCACCCAAATTAGTAGAAATCGCTGGACCTGAGCCTTTAAATAATACTCATTTTACTAACTTTTATTCCAACGAAGATACTAGTCCTGCCTCTAAAGCCTTTGTTGAGGCTTTTAAGAAAGAATATGGTCAAGTGCCTGACTCCATGGCGGCAATGGGTTATGACGCCGCATATCTACTGGTTGATGCTATTAAACGAGCCAACAGTACGGAAGCAACAAAAATCCGTGACGCTTTGGCGGCCACTAAAGGGTTTAAGAGTGTAAGCGGGGAAATGAATTTAACTTCTACCCATGATGCAATTCGAAGCGCAGTAATTATTGAGTTAATAAACGGGAAGCAAGTATATAAGGAAACCGTAAAACCATAACATCCGATATTGCGCCGTTTGGCTTTGCCAGACGGTGTATTTTTTTCATTCTGATTATGTTATAAAATTAAAATTACAAGCGAACTATCATAGTAAACTACCATTCATGTTTCAGAGAAATCTTATTGGATTTCTTATAGTTTTTTTGCTAGAATATCGAATAATACAGGAAATATTTAAAGGAAAATTTTACTCGTGGGCGAATAAATCATTAGAACGGAGGATTTGCCATGTCCATAGCGCAGAATATTGCTGAAATAAAAAAATATATTGATACAACCCAAGTAAAGCTTGTGGCTGTTACCAAAAATCATAGTGTTGCAGCCATGATGGAAGCAATTGCCGCCGGTATAACGGCTGTGGGAGAAAATCGTGTTCAGGAAATGGTGACTAAGTATCCTGCGATTCAGGCTGCAGGTCATAAGGTTGAGTGGCATCTCATCGGGCATTTGCAGACAAACAAGGTGAAGCAGGTGGTACCGCTGGCAGACCTGATTCACTCGGTCGACAGTCAGCGGCTGGCTGTTGAAATTGACAAAATAGCCGGAAAACTAGGAAAACGCCAGGATGTGCTATTACAGGTGAATGTTGCTAATGAAGAAAGCAAGTTCGGCGTCGAGTTGGGACAAGCATTGACGTTAGCCAGACAAATTAGCCAGCTTGAACATGTTAAACTGTGTGGGCTTATGACAATCGCGCCTTATGCTGAAAATCCTGAAACCGTTCGTCCGGTGTTTAAAGCATTATATCAACTGTTTAATGAATTAAAAGCACTAAATCTGACCAATACTGACATCAAATGGTTATCAATGGGTATGACCAATGACTATATGGTAGCTGTCGAAGAGGGAGCAAACTTGGTGCGTATCGGCACAGGCATATTTGGTATGCGTCAATATTAAGGAGGAGAGAGATTTTTATGAAGTTCATGGATAAAGTTTGGGGTAGCCTCGGTCTATTTGAGGCCGTAGACCAAGAAGATGAACGCCCAAAACAGGAAGAAACTGATGTAAAGGCCAAACAAAAGAAAAATATTATGACCAACCTTTTGAATTTGACCGTTGAGCGCATAGGTTGT
>NZ_JBYKYF010000223.1:2556-5184 GCF_057736855.1 Sporomusa sp. | reverse complement strand
ATCCCCTGCTCCACTACACTTTATGCTTTACCCCAACATTTGACAAAGAACCCTTTTTTGTAGAGTTCAGCGTGAACTTTTTCTGCTTCGTTGGCTAGGTGAAAAGCGCGGGCGGCAGCCGTGTGATTTTCTTCTTTGGCTACTTTAATAAATTCTGGATACATGGTTTCAAACTCGTAGGTTTCCCCTTCGATAGCTGCTTTAAGGTTTTCGGCTGTTGTTTTAATGCCGCCAAGTGCTTTTAATTCAGCCAATGCATGGAGGTGTTCCGCTTCGGCTGCAGCCCGAAAGAGTTTAGCTACTTGGGTATAGCCCTCAGCTTCGGCTTGTTTGGCAAAATAGGTATATTTACGATTAGCTTGTGATTCGCCAGCAAAAGCTGCAGATAAATTTTTTTCTGTACTCATTGATTAAGTCCTCCTTACAATTAACTTGGTATTATTATCTATGGAATATTATTATCCATTTTATCCATTTTGTCAATAGATTATCCAATATTTATTATTATTTAAAAAACAAATAGATAGTTATTCATTTTTATGATTTTTTCGCAAATAGCTCCATACTTTAGCACTAGTATTACGTACCCGACGCAAGGGAGCTATACTAATTTTAATGCGCGGTTTCATATCTTTTTGTGAACCAAAGTCACCACGCGTAAAGTTGGTGGTTTTCGTCTTTTCAGGTTTTAGAACCTTTTTTATAGCTAATAGGGCTTTATCAGGACGGCAAAGGTCGCCGCAGCTAAAGATATCAACAGCCGCAAAACCAAGTTCTGGGTACGTATGAATGCTGATATGGCAATGGCGTAACAGTGCCAATATTGTCAGACCTTGGGGTTCAAATTTGTGATAAGTTAAATTAATGAGTGTCATGTTGGCTTCTTCAATGGCGGTAAGTATGGCAGCTTGTATTATTTCAATGTTATCAAGGGTGTCAAAACTGCAACCGTACATGTCTACCGATAGATGTCTTCCAATTGCTTTCAAAGTTATCGCCCCTTTATCATTAATGTATCTAATAAGATCATTAGCATATATTACTAATAATTTATATACGATACCTCATTATAGTTATAATAAACCAGATTGTAAAGGTTTATTTCATAATTTTAGGACAAACTAAGAAATGACGCTTATAAAGCATATAAGTCCATAGTATAGTATGGATTAATCGCAGGATTTATTTATTAGCTGGTGAAACGAATGATAAAGATAGTGTGAATGAGGGAAGATATGCATGGATAATAAACTAGCCAAGCTGCTTAATATTCAATATCCCATTATTCAGGGAGGAATGGCATGGATTTCTGACGCTAAGTTGGCTGCTGCCGTTTCTCAGGCAGGTGGCGCAGGAATTATTGCCGCCGGTGGACGAGATGCCAGTTATGTAAGAGAACAGATACGTATAGCTAGGCAGCTTACAGATAAACCATTTGGTGTTAATATTCAGTTGATGGCAGACAATAAAGAAGAAATTGTTGAAGTGGTTTGTGAAGAAAAAACTGCGTTTGTTACTCTGGGAGCAGGCAATCCCCTTCCATATTTTGATAAATTTACTCAGGCTGGTGTAAGGAAGATCCCAGTTGTTCCTAATACTAAGCTAGCTAAACGTGTGGAAGATAGTGGGGCAGACGCAATAGTCATTGAAGGGATGGAGGCAGGTGGTCATATCGGGGTACTGACTACTATGGCGCTGATGACCCAAGTTATTCCACAAGTTTCCATTCCGGTTATTGCTGCCGGCGGAATTGCGGATGGACGAGGTTTGGCGGCTGCCCTGATCATGGGAGCATCTGGTATTCAGATGGGCACTCGATTTTTGCTTGCAGAAGAATGTGGGGTTCATCCAAATGTTAAACAAAAATTGATTAGTGCTGTAGAGACTGATAGTGTAGTTACTGGACTGTTATCAGGGCATGGCGTTCGGGGACTTAGGAATGCTTTTACTGATAAGTACTTGGCTTTGGAACGACAGTGTACACCTCAAGCGGAGTTAGATAAGCTGGCTACTGGTTCTAATCGCCTAGCTGCTATTGAAGGTGATGTAGAAAATGGGGCCGTATTGGCTGGTCAAAGTTTATTGCCGCTGAAAAAAGTAGAGCCAGCAGCTATTATTATAGAAAATATAATTAGAGAAGCCCGTGAAGTATTAGTAAATGCACCTAGTTTGTTATAATTTCACATGTAAATGGACTGGCAGTGCTAAAAAGCACTGCTTTTCTACATACTGTCACTAAAGGAGAAGCACACTAATATTATAGGAAAAAATTACAGGATGAACAATGCATACTCTCCATCATGGGTTTTGGATTTATTTTTTTACGAGACATCACCCAAAGGTTTGGCAGTTTGTCTTTGGTTCGATGTTCCCTGATTATATTTATGTGGCACTCCTTATTACCATAGTGCTTCGCGGCTATGTTTCACTGGAGGAATTGGGAAGTTTAAGTCCGGGGACGCTGATGAGTCTTGTAGCCTTGTTTCCTTGGGTTGTAAAAATTGATTTGATTGGCCACTCTGTGCCCATTTGGTTTGGCAGTCTGATGCTTAGTTTTTTACCAGGAATTAAACATGTTCAGTCGTTTATTATCGGCTGGGGTACACATCTGTTAATTGACGCGTTTAC
>NZ_JBYKYF010000223.1:0-2546 GCF_057736855.1 Sporomusa sp. | reverse complement strand
CGGTATCTTATTGGGAATATAATCATCATTTTGAAGAATTTCGATATATTAATATTGGACTTATGATAGCAGCTACTATTTATATGGGGCTTGAATGGTGGAAAGAACGAAAAAAAACAAAGTAATTAGCCAGTAAAAATAGTCAAAGCTGTACATATGGCAAATTATTGGTGTAAAGAGGAAGAGAACGGGTGAGTAAAAGTTATTAAGAATACGATATTTGACAATAATCGTTACTAATTAGTTTCCAAGGTTTTATTTGGATGAATAATCATATTGCAATAGAAAACAGATCAAAGTAAAATAAAGTCAAAAGGTCAATAATGGTCAGTAGCGTGTGACGGAGGTGAGGATGTGAACAACTTAGCCGATACTATTGAACAGTGGATTTTGCATCAGATGTCGCGTCAGAAGGATGAGATCATCGTTTTGCGTCGCAATGAAATGGCAGAAGCTCTTGCATGTGCGCCTTCGCAAATCAGTTATGTACTTAGCACACGTTTTACGCTAGAACGCGGTTTTATTGTTGAATCTCGGCGCGGGTCTGGAGGTTTTGTCCGGATTGCTCGTATCCCAGTGCAAACAATTGTATTTAAAGATGCCGCCAATCAGATTAAGGAAGACTTAAGCTTGGAAGAGGTAAATGCCATTGTTGAACGCTTGAAAAATCATAATTTGGTGACGAATCGGGAGGCTGCGCTGATTAATAAATGCTTTTCTTTTCTCTATGAACGGCTTGAACCTCAAGAGCGTGTGCCGCTACTGCAATCCCTCTTGATGACATTAGTGAATCAGAATGAATGATAAGTGCGGAGGCGAAGTGTATGTTGTGTGAAGAATGCCACAAAGAGGCTGCCTGTGTGCACATTACTAAGATTATTAATCAACAAAAGATAGAAAAACATTTGTGTGAACAATGTGCACATAAGTCAGGTGAGTTAGGCAAGAGTATCAACAGTTTGATTGGCAATAAATTTTCTATTCATGATTTTCTAAAAGAAATGTTTAATTATACAATACCGGCAGATACCAGGTCAATGCTTGAACCTGTCTGCTCAGAGTGTGGTTTAAGTTATAGTGAGTTTAGTCACAGCGGAAAATTTGGTTGCAGTATGTGTTATCAGGCCTTTGGCGGACAATTGGAACCATTGATTAAACGCATTCACGGTACCGCAGCGCATACTGGCAAGGTGCCAAAACGTGGAGGGGCTCAGTTTAGCCTGCAATTACGTATTAAACAACTACGCCATGAACTAGAGCAGCGTGTCATTTCAGAGGAATATGAGAAGGCCGCTAAACTACGAGATGAAATCAGAGCATTGGAAAAGATGCTTGCCGAGAATATGCGGCAGGGTAAGCGTGAGGTGGAATAATATGCCTACTATCGTAGAAAAATTACTAAATCAGCCGCTTACACCATGGATGAGCAGATCTGGGCCAGAAGGCGAGATTGTGCTTTCCAGCCGGATTCGGTTAGCTCGCAACTTAAGGAGTCAGCCTTTTCCCGGACGCGCTTCTGCAGTTCAGCTAAGCAAGATTCTTACAGAACTAAAGGAGGTTCCCGGAGATCTTGCTGCTGCCGATGGTCATGAATACCAAATGGTAAGACTTGATCAGTTGTCGGCGCTGGCTAGGAATGTTCTGGTAGAAAAGCATATTATTAGTCCTAGTCATATAACAGTCCCTGAGAATCGGGCCCTCATTATTCGCGATGATGCCAGTGTCAGCATTATGGTCAATGAAGAAGATCACCTGCGGCTGCAATGTCTGGAGGCTGGGCTTAATTTAACTGATGCGTTGGAGAAGGCCAATGCTGTAGATGATATTATTGAAGCCAAGCACGATATTGCGTTTATGGATAATATCGGATATCTTACTGCCTGTCCAACGAATATCGGTACTGGTTTGCGGGCCTCCGTAATGGTTCATTTACCTGCCTTGGTATTAACCAAACAGATGGGGCCCATGGTGGCGATAGCTACCCAATTAGGTTTAACCGTACGGGGCTTGTACGGGGAGGGAACCGAAGCAGCAGGTAATGTTTTCCAAATATCTAATCAAGTTACCTTAGGTCGTAATGAGCAAGATATTGTTGCCAGTTTAAATGGTGTTGTTAGACAAATTGTGGACAAGGAACGTATGGCTAGAAAGTTGCTGATCAATGAATCTCCCGATGCCTTAGCTGACAGGGTATGGAGGGCTTATGGTGTACTCCGTTATGCCCAAAGTATTTCTGCAAATGAGTCGTTGGCGCTGTTAAGTGAAGTGAGGTTGGGGATTGACCTGGGTGTTATTGATGAAGCATCACCTGATGTATTTACAAAACTATTAATTATGACCAGACCGAATTTCTTACAAAATTTATCAGGTGATACTGTCTTACACCAAGCGGACAGCAACAAATTACGGGCCAAGTTAATTCGTACAAGCTTACAAAAATTGTAATGTAATTGTTTAAGCAAAGCTAAAGAATGCCAGTTCAGGTAGAGATCTGTTCTACCTGAACTGATGTCAACTGTAGAGACGAAAGTCTTGATGTAGTGGAC
>NZ_JBYKYF010000222.1:0-5184 GCF_057736855.1 Sporomusa sp. | reverse complement strand
GCTACCTGCTTATATCTACCCTCAATTAACCCTGACAACAGCAGCGGATCAATATTGCCGCCACTGACCACCACGGCTACTTTTTTTGCTGGCAAGTTGATTTTACCGGCCAGCAGAGCAGCAACGCCAGCTACCCCGGCTCCTTCGGTTATGATTTTACCGCGTTCCAGCATAAACAATATTCCTGCTGTTAGCTCTTCTTCATCGACCAGAACCAGTTCATCTACATACTTCTGCGTATAATAAAAGGTAACATCCCCTGGCTGCCTCACAGCAATGCCATCAGCGATTGTATTGACTGCTGACAAGCAATAAGCTCTGCCGCAAGACAGCGATTTCACCATAGAAGGTGCACCTGCCGCCTGTACGCCAATGACCTTAATTTTAGGGTTATGTTGTTTTACGGCAACAGCTAACCCTGAAATTAAACCGCCCCCACCAACAGGAGCAATGATCGCGTCAACATCAAACATCTGTGACAGAATTTCCAGAGCAATGGTACCTTGACCAGCGATAATGGCTGGATCGTCAAAAGCGTGAATAAAAGTCTGTTTTTCTGCTAGCTGCAAACGACAAGCGTGTTGATAGGCTTCATCATAATTCTGGCCATATAGCACCACCTTGGCACCATAGGACGCTGTTGCCCGAACCTTGGCCTGCGGAGCCTTTTCCGGCATAACAATAGTGGCTGGTACACCACAGACGTTAGCCGCCCAAGCCACCCCTTGGGCATGATTCCCGGCCGAAGCCGATATTACACCTAATTTCATTTCTTCTGGAGTTAAGCTAAATATCTTATTAACAGCTCCTCTGATCTTGAATGATCCAGTTTTTTGCATATTCTCCAGCTTTAAATACACCTGACAATTAGCTATTTCACTCAATGTCCGAAAAGGCTGCAGTGGTGTTTGGTGAACAAAGGGGGTAATTCGCTGCCTGGCCTCTTTTATTACTTGTAAATCAAGATTATTGTTATCCATAAACTACCTCCTATCTAAATCAAAAACCTCCGCCCCTGGTTAAGGGACGGAGGTTAATCCGCGATACCACCCTAATTATTGCAACCTATTAACTAGCTGCAATCTCTCATTAAGTACGGAGCAATAGCTCGATACCCCAGCGCGATAACGGGCACTGTTTTCTCCTAACGGAGACCCGGCGTGGCTTACTGACGTTCAGCCTGCAACTCACAGATGATTTTCGGTCATAGCAGATATTACTGGCTCACACCAACCCCAGCTCGCTGAAATACCTTTGTTATGCCTACTCTTCTGTTCATCGTCTTTAGCACTATATTGTAACATATTGTATACAATATCACATAAGTTGTCAAGCTGAAATAAACAAAAGAAATATATCATTTGATGACTAGTCAATTTGCTAAGCAGTTACGATTATCTGCCATGATACTACAGAACACAGACGGAGATCCTTCACCACCTGTGTTCTGTCCTTTTAGTTACATGTTTCCCTTATTGTTCTTATGGCACCCTGAACCGCAGCCACCCTCGCAATGGCACTGAGATTCACCCCGGAGTCCCTTCCAAATCATTCTGGCAATTACCCGGCTGCCAATAAGCCGACCACAAACAAAATCAAGTTTTCCATTTGAGTAACTCCTCTCTTAGTAACCTAGGAATGTCCCAACCTGATAGACCACCAGTGCTACAACCCATGCTAAGGCAGTAGAATATACCATGCTAAAGAGCGGCCATTTCCAAGAGTTAGTTTCCCGTCTAATAACAGCGATTGTGGCCAAGCAAGGCGCATAAATTAATACAAATACCATTAATGTAAAGGCCGTCAGCGGCGTAAAGCTCTCATCATTAGCCAATGCCTCTTGTAAACCTACCGAGCTTTCATCAGCTTCACCGATACTATAAATAGTTCCCATGGTGCTGACCAAAACCTCTTTAGCCGAGAAAGCCGCAACTAAACCAATACCTGCCCGCCAGTCAAAACCAAGCGGTTGAATAACCGGTTCAATAAAATTGCCCATTCGTCCAGCATAGCTTTGTGCTAATTTTTCACTGGCTTTTTCCTTTTCCATGGCTCCAATTTCGTCATCCATTGCGTCTTTAAATTCAAAATACAGCGCACCCATCGGAACAACTCAGCATTAGTTTCTTCCAATTGCTTGAGCTTAGCTTCCTTATCCGCTGTTAGTACAGCTAATTTTTCACCATCTCCTTCAAGGTCTTCTGCTGCTGCCTCAAATTCTTCATGAATGGCTGTCATACTAGCAATCAGCGCCTGTAGCTCATCATGCTCATCTACACTTCCAATTTGTAGCGGTTTTACAATTTGTTCTTCCACTTGTTGACTAAAAACAGCTTCAGCCTGAGCAATCAATTCTTGATAATCTTTACTGTATTCAACCTCACCCGGATAGCTAACCATAAACCAAATTATAATCGAAACCGCAAGAATAATCGTACCGGCCTTTTTCAAATAAAGCACACTGCGTTCCCACATCTGCAATACAATGGATTGAACAGTTGGAACTCGATAAGGTGGTAATTCCATAACAAATGGTTCAGTTTCACCTTTAAATAATACGGTACGAAAAATCCGGGCCATAACGATGGCTAATACAATTCCTATCACATATATGGAAAACAAAACCGTACCAGCCATAGCTTCACTAAAGAATGCGGCAATCAGCAGCGTATATACAGGCAGCCTAGCGCTGCAACTCATGAGTGGCGTTACTAGAATTGTCACCAGACGGTCACGCGGATTCTCCAAGGTGCGTGTTCCCATAATGGCTGGCACACTGCAACCAAATCCTAATAATAATGGAATAAAGGACTTGCCATGAAGGCCTACAGCTCGCATGATCCTATCCATAATAAACGCGGCTCTCGCCATATAGCCGCTATCTTCCAGAAAAGCAATTCCTAGGAACAATAAAAGGATATTAGGTAAAAAGACAATAACTCCGCCAACGCCACCGATGATTCCATCAACAACTAAGGATTTGAAATCACCGTCAGGCATGTGAAGACCTACATATTTCCCTAGGGCTTCTACACTGGCTTCAATCCACTCCTGTGGATAGGCCCCAAAAGTAAATACCATATTAAATAACAGCCACATAAGTCCTAAAAATATTGGCAGCCCTAGTACCCGGTTAGTAAGAATACGATCAATCTTGTCTGAAGTTGTTAAGAGTCCTTCCCGGCGGTATAGGATCACTTCCTGACAGATAGCTTTACTGTAATATTAGTGGCCAATAAATTATGTAACATAATACGACTGCCACGAACTTTGACAATAATAGAATCACGACTGCGACTGAGAACACAGACAGGTGTACCTGGTGTGAACCCTAAATCAGTAAGACGTGCCCGTACCTTTTAGGCCCACCTATGGCCGTTACTAACATCAATTGCCCTTGTTTGGCACTCTGCATCCTAACCACCCTCTTAATTAGTTTACGTTAACTTCAATTTTCTCGGCTTCGTCTTTGCGCAAAGAAAGGTTAAAACCCTTAACCTTGATTTCCATTGGATACCGAGTGGCGCAAATTTCTGCACTTCTATTTTTGAGCCAATTACTAGTCCCATATCAACAACTCGACGCTGAATCGGCCCATTCCCACGAATTTTGGCCACGGTCCCCTTTTCGCCTGGTTGTAACTGGCTTAATAATTTAACCATACTATTTCCTCCTACAAAATTATGATATCAATAATCATTCTCAATATATGTGCAAAAAAATTTTATCCTATAATCCCCTCTTTAGCCCCTAATTGTTTATGCTAACCTTGACAGCCTCAGATTACAAATGATAATCAGTTTCATTAAGTTTTTTATATTATTGCAAATACTGGTATGAGTGTCAAGTGTTTTTTTGCTCTGGACATCTTTGTCGGCTTGGGACCGGATACGGCAATATTCGGAAAGCCTAATATAAAGCCTTGAAATACAAAAAGACTTTCTGCTGAAAAAAGCAGAAAGTCCTTCTATTGGTTACCAATATTTTTGCAGTCGTCCGAGTTATATCTCCTTCTACTTGGTAGCAAATAGGTAAGTGAGGGTAAAAGCTACTTCCATATTGTATATCGCAACAGAACCTTTTCGTCATCAGATGTTTTTAAATAATCAACACCAACCCGGTTAATACGCACCCCGCCACCATATATACCTGCACCACCAACCAAATCCACTTGAGGTCGGTATTTTCTCGCAGCAATTTCACTTAACTTGGCTGCTACTATTTGCTTATCGATCTCTCGCTGTAGAGCCACTTCTTTATTAATAAGATCTGTTACATCCATTATCGCAGCGGTGCTGATTTCGCCAGTGAGCTTCCCTTTCTCAAACTTGCCAGTTTCACTTGTAATACCTTGAAGTTCATAACTTTGATCATTATACTTCATATAAATGGTTGGAGGTTTGACTTGCATGGCAATATCAGTCTTTTCCGGTACAGAAGTTACCTCGCCAGTTGTAGCATCTTTATAGATGATAGTTTCTTTGGGAACATAGGCTAATTCTGTTATCGTTTTGGTCTCAGTCTGAATGATGGGAGGTTTTTGTATTTCCTTATATAAAAGTTGTTCGGTATAATTTAGACGCTCTTTCGTGCTTGCTAGCAGCTCCTTAAGATCAGAAATATACCAGGAGTGCATAGCCCAAGCACCTAAGCTACTACCAAGAAAGAATGCGATGATTAATGGAATATACTTTTGCCACCAGTTACCCATAAATCTTTGGCCTCTTATATTAAGCTTTTCGGATTCTATACTCACCCCAATCATCACTCCTTATCTTATTATCGGAGAAGGTATATGTATAGGCGACCGACTATGTCGCCTACGCCTATACTATAAGCTTAACAACAAATCCTATAATTACAGCACCAGAAAGCCAGACCACCTATTTCGGAACTTGATATTTAGCAGCCGCTTCCTCGATCTTATCGTCAATTTTGGTACCAACATTTACGAGATCTTTTTTAATCTCTTCTTTTATTTTTATAAATTCCGCTTTGATATTTTCTTTACATTCTTCTTTAAGTTCTTCTTTTATTTCCGCCTTGATGGTCTCTTTTATTTCTTTCAATACATTTTCGTCCACCTGCTCACCTCCTAATTCATTTTATTCTGTCAACACAGATTATGTTACATAATTCGCTACTGCAAGGAGATGGAGGGCAGGCGCTGTCTTTAATCAAAAG
>NZ_JBYKYF010000221.1:0-5212 GCF_057736855.1 Sporomusa sp. | reverse complement strand
GTTCGAAGTGGCAGTAGATCAAATCAATAAGGGGTTTGCTGAAGTCCAAGCATCCAGCGATAAGCTGGAACTAAGTCTCAGTAAGTTTGGTGAGGTTAAGCGTTCTGCTGAACACCTGCAAAATCAGGCTGCTAAAATTACTGAAATTACCGGGATGGTGGCTGCTATTGCCGGTCAGACCAATCTTTTAGCACTTAATGCAGCAATAGAGGCCGCCCGGGCGGGTGAACAGGGACGCGGTTTTGCGGTAGTAGCCGAAGAGGTTCGTAAGCTGGCTGAGCAGTCCCACCAGCATTCAGAAAGCATCTCCAATGACTTAAAGGTTTTGATGAACATCATTAGCAGTGTTGTCAGCATGATTGAAGAGGAATTCGCAATCTTAGAAACTGAGACTCGGCAGATGAAGGAAGTAGTAGCTGAAAATACCCGCCATGTCGGAAACATTCGTTTGGTTGCCGAAAACATTGTGGATATGATTAACAAGTTGGAACAGGAGATGACTGGCCTCAACGAAGTGTATGGCAAGATTGAATCCTTAGCTGCTATTTCTGAGGAAAATTCAGCAGCAACTGAAGAAGTGAGTGCTTCGGTACACGTTTACAATGAAAAGCTGCACGATATGATGGGCAAAATCACTGAGTTTAAGACTGTTATTCAGCACTTTAGTGAGGATATTGGCACCTATCGTACATAAGTTTGGAGGCGGGGCCGGTACATCCCCGTCTTCTGTTTGCTTATATTCCGGTCGGTAAGTATGAATTTACGGGATTTATGTGATATTATTTTTAGGATGTGGAGGTACATATGATTCGCGAACGCCGTAATAAAACAAAACTCGAAATGTATTATAATAAGTTTGTTAGCGAAGGTATTATTGATCCCAATGTCCATCCATGGGTAGGTGAATCTTGGCAACGCAGCCAGGCGGCCGGGGTAAGGCGGGATACTTTCTGCCTTACTGTCAAATTATCTGATGAAGAGCTTGAAAAACGTCGGCAGCGCTATAGTTCAGCCATTACTTTTCTCGACGGGCTATATGATGAAATCAAGGAGCATTTTACCACCTACAATTTAAGCATGCTGCTGTTAGATCAGGAATTGTATGCCCTCAAAAACTATGCTATGCCGTTTTACCAAAAAACGGCTGGGGAACTAGAAGGCGCACGGCTGCAAGAAGTGGATATCGGCACTTCCAGCATCGGAATTGCCTACCGGAACAAGGTTCCATTTTTGATGTTTGGACCGGAAATGTGGATTAAAGAATGCCAAAATGGGGATGCTTGTTCGGTTCCGATTATTATTGACAATCAGGTGAAATTTATTGTTACCGTGGTATCGGTTCAGCAGGAAGAACTGCCATATAGTGCCATGGTGGCCCTGGTAATGAGCATTAAATATGCTATGGAACAGCATCTAAAACTGATCAGCAGTCTCAATGCCAAACATACCATTTTAGACGCAGTGCCGCTGGCCGTGTATCATATTTTACCTGGAGGCGAAGTGGCCTATGCAAATAAGCTCGGTCACAGCCGGTTGTCAGGAATTGTTCCGTTAGGTAGCGAGGACAAAGAAGAAGGGCCTAATTTAAGTACTGTGCTGTTGAATTATCATCATACTCCTATATACAAAGGCTTTTTGGGTGTGCCTTCCTATAACCGGGAGGCAACCTGGATAACGCCGCGAAAAACGTATGAAGATATTACTACCGTTGTACCACTTGTGGGTGATGAGGGAGAAGTAGACAGTGTTGTAACCGTAACCATGCCTATCGAGGATCTGCGTACCTTAGTTGCCCATACAGCAGGGTATACTGCCCGATATAGTTTATCAAGCCTGGTAGGCAACAGCCCGGTGTTTAACACTATGCTGGATAAGGCTGGACGTATCGCCAGACATGATTATCCGGTACTGCTTCAGGGTGAGCCGGGAACCGGTAAACAACGATTGGCGCACGGTATTCACCAGGCCAGTTCGCGTGCGGCTGGTCCGCTGATTTCCGTAAAAGGCGGCGATATGCCATCTGACTTGTTAGAAATAGAGCTCTTTGGTCGTGGCGGTAGTGAAGCCGAAGGCCGGCAGGGAAAATTGGAATTGGCCAGCGGTGGAACGCTGTTTTTGGATGAGGTGGAAAAACTGTCATCCGTATTACAAGATAAGCTGGCAGAAGCCCTTGAAAGAGGTTTTATTTTCCGTTCTGGCGAAACGGTGAGTCGGCCTATTGATGTCCGGGTGATTGCTGCCAGTGATACAGACCTAAAACGTCTGGTGGAAAAAGGTGTATTTTCCGCAAGATTGTACGATATTATCTCCCGGTCAGTAATTCGGGTACCAGCACTTAGGGCCAGACGGGAGGATATCCCGAGGTTGGCTTCTCATATCATTGAGGAACTGGCAACCCTGCACAATATGCAGCCCAAGGAGTTATCCCCAGATGCTATCCAGCTCATTATGAGTTATGATTGGCCAGGCAATATCAAGCAGCTTCAGGGCGTGGTAGAACAGGCATTTTTCCGGACGACAGCTGCGACTATCAGCCGGGCTGACATTGTTATGCCTGGTGAACAGGGAGTAAGTAAAGCCTGGAAAGAAGACAAGGCGGCTTTCGTTGAAGCCTGGAAAGCGGCTGGCGGTAATATCAGCCGGTTAGCGAATATGCTTGATGTCAGCCGTGTTACGTTGTATCGGTATCTGAAAAAATATGGCTTAGACAAGGAGTAAGCCTGACCAGTTACTCCTTGGTTACACAGGATTTGTCAGCTTTACTGGTGCGAGTGATGTATGGTATTAACCAAAGGTAAGGAGGAGACAGTTTGCGATTGAGAAAAAAGCCATGGATTGCTGAAGCAATCAGAGGCTTTTCTGACATAGTATTACAGAATCCTGACGAAACGCTGCAAGGCAAATGGCGTGATTTGTTTGGCAATCAACTGCCGCTGCATGTTGAATTAGGTACAGGCAAGGGCAAGTTTATTGCCGAAATGGCTGAGCAGCATAATCAAGTTAATTTTGTCGGAATTGAAGCCCAGCAAGATGTTCTTTACTATGCAGCTAAAAAAGTGCGGGAGAAAGAGTTAAGCAATGTTCGCTTGCTAGTATTTAATGTAAATGACATTTTGACAATATTTGCCCCAGGGGAAATTGACCGTATTTATATTAATTTCTGTGATCCCTGGCCCAAAAAACGTCATGCTAAACGCCGACTTACTCATATTACATTTTTGGAAAAGTATCGTAGGGTATTAAAGCCAGGCGGACAATTATTTTTTAAAACCGATAACCGAGATCTATTTGAATTTTCGCTAGAGCAGTTCCGTGAGTTTGGTCTCGAACCGGAACAAGTTACCTATGATCTTCATAATAGCGGCTTTATTGGTAATGTTATGACTGAATATGAGACAAAATTTAGTTTGTTGGGACAGCCTATTTACCGTTGTGAAGTGACTTTTACGCAAACTAAGTAATATTATTGTAATATTATTGGATATCACTCCTGCACTACCCAGCATACAATACACTAAAATGCTTTTTATGGGAGTGTGTTGCTATGCCGCGTTACACGTCTGGTAAAGGCAAAGTGCCGCCAGTACCGCCGCTAGACATGGAAGAAGTTAAATTTTGGCTGCAGATTATGGAAGAGCATGCGCTGTTCATTAAAATCAATTTGCCGTATGACAAACCTGATTTAATAGAAGAGGCTACGGCATTTGAACGGGAATTTAAGTCTTTGCGTGTACGGATTGAGAAACTGACGAGTGAAAAGAAATTTGCTGAGCTAATTGCAGATATTGTTAGCTCACTAAAGGAACTCCTCCGGTTTAAGCGGCTATTACTGGGTTTGTCGCTGACCAATAAACTGGGCAGCGCACTACCACCGCTGTTTTTTGACCATCTTATTAGAGAAGCCGAGTATTTTATGGCGATTTTAGACAAACTTCGTGCAGGCAAAAAGCTATCTGTTGTCAAAGCGCGAGAAACTGATTTTTGGCTAAGACTCATGGCTGATCATACTAAGTTTATTGGTGTTCGTCTTGACCCGACAGAGCGTAGCCTCCTTAATGTTGTTCGCGAATTTGAAGCAGAGTTTGATGACCTGACAATTCAGGGGCGAAGTTATATAGGCTTTTTTGAACATCAAGCTCCAGATGTACCTGCCTTTGCCCGTTTTTTGCAGGATAGCCGATCAACTACTATTCGACTCAGAGATTTTAAACAGGCAAATTATGATATGATTTGTAAGAACCGGATGCTAACCACTATGCCGGCTTTAATGGCTGACCATATCCGCCGGGAGGCTGACCACTTCCTGCTGGTTTTGGCCATGATGGAAAAATCTGTGATCAAAGAAGAGCCGCTACTACAACCAAATTTTTCCGAGGATATTGGTATGGTAGTGGACAATGAGTTTTTTGAAGAATCCGAGTCCATGGGATTGAACAATTGGGAAGAACCAAAACGTGAGTCCCCAATTAAGGTATCTTTTGCTAATAGCGGCTTTAGCCACTCACCAGAAAAAGTCAAGAAAAAAATGATAGCTGAGCAACCTGTTTCTGAGGATAACGAAAAGGCTCTAGTTGCGAAACCCATTGAGACAACAAGCCAGACAGCTATTGAAACACTTGTTGAGACGGCACCTGAACCAGCCGTCAAAACCGTAATTGACCCAGTAGTTGTTGCGCCGGCAGTATCTGAACCTGTTGATCAAGAGGCTGCTGATTTTGAAACAGCTATTGAGGATAAGGTGATAGCTGCCGAGAAGATGGATGAGAAGGTGGATTTGCCTGTTCAGTCGCCGACGATTACCACAGACAGTAAGCCGGTTAAGTATAAGTGGGGGGGCAAATGGCCACGTCAGCTGGGAAAAATAAAATAGTACTGACAGAAAGAAAACCCCTCCCGCAACTGTGGGAGGGGTTTGGCAGGTATATAGCGAATTAATACGGTTGGGTATCACCGCATATGGTAATCAAGCATGGCAAGGTTTGGCAGGTATATAGCGAATTAATACGGCAGAATAGCAATGTTAGATAACAACTGTCGTTTGGTATTGGTGACAGCCAAAATTGGCCCGCCAGTTAAATCTATAAGACTTAAATCAGCAAATAAATTACTGGTGCCGATGGCCAATTGACTGTCAGGAACTAAGTACAGGCGGGACAGTGAGCGGCCGACATGCAACCGATCAATAATCTGGGCTGATTCAAGGTCGACGACA
>NZ_JBYKYF010000220.1:0-5226 GCF_057736855.1 Sporomusa sp. | reverse complement strand
GGCTTCACGGAAAGAACCGCTCGACTGGCTTTGCTTTACCCAGCGATCAAATGCGTTCTTTAGATTGGTTTGCACTCATTAAATGTGAAGCTAGGGTAGCTAAAGAGTTACCTCACCTTGAAGAATATATTCAATTTTGGTGGTTGTTTAATGACTATATTTACTACTACTACCAGATGGGAAAACATATTCAGGGTGTAATAGCAGATATATATTTTTTAAAAGGGTGGAAGTGGTTTGCCTATGATTTCAAGGACGCTATACTATTTAGATGGGCACTTTTAGGGTGTTTATCTGCAAAAAAAGTAGCGGATGATCTGAACCGTGATTATCTAAAAAGGGATTTACTTGAAATATATTAACATATTCTGTTGGCCTTCAATATGCAAGAAAATAAATTTATTACTGATTTGATACCCGATTTAAAAAGATGCAATTTTCAAGTTTGATGATGATAAACTTGAAGATATGGTTAAAGAAATAAATAAGTTAAAAAACGAGAAACTAGAATTAACTAAAGATAAGCAAAAATTGCAGGATAATATAAGGGAACTTAGTAAGCAAATTAAGCAAATACAATCAGCCCAGAGCTCTGTTGAATTAAATGAATTTGAGGAACAAGATATTATCGATAGAATTGATAAGATGCTTGGGCGAATATATTGTATTACGGGATCGCAGAAACAAAGTATAGGTATAGTAAAAATAGAGAATTTAAAGAGCTACTGGCATGATCTATTACCGGAAACCCAACGAGATATTTTTGCATCAGTACGTCTTCTGGAAATGGGAGATGTATATGATATAGCACTACTCCCTCTTTTAAGGGGACTTGAGCGTGAGATAGGTTATAAAATATTTTCTCCGTTTGCCAGACAAGAAGAATTTAAATTAGCCCGTAATACAAATTGTCTAGACCCAAGATACAATATGCAGCATGATTCTTTAAAAATGAAGAATAATTTAACACCAACCTTAGGGGCTATAAAATATCTAGGTAATCTTGTGAATGATCCAAATGCAAATCGAGCTAGTGATTTGATTTCTTTATTCAGACAATATATTTCCCCTGTAGCCAAAGAGTTTACGGAAATTTGTAATGATATGGAGAACTGCAGATTTGGGAACAAAAAAGTTAGGTTAGTCGATGTCCGCAATGGAATAGCGCATGGTAAGCCAGAAATTATCAATATGATTGACGCTAAGCTATATAACTCATTAATGACAGTATTGTATAGTCCACCAATGGAAATATTAAGTAGAGTTGTGCGTATTTCCAAAAAATTGAAATATTGATTCCAATTTAAGTTAATAAATGTAAAAACGTTAGAATAAATGTCATCGTATGTATCGCAATAGTCAGAGCAATTATTAGCGAGTACCCCTGCACTGCGCAGGCGCTCGTTTCTGTTACATTACCAGGAAAGATTGTGGAAAAATGGAAAAGAATAACGGAGTTCTCGGTACTGCAACAATTCGCTAACGGTGACAAATTCATAGCCTTGCTCGCGTAGACTGTCGATGATCATTGGCAATGCTTCGGGCGTTGGTAAAGGATACTGACCATCATGCAGTAAAATAATACTGCCAGGTTTAACTTCCTGGAGTACGGTTTTCACAATGTTGCTAGCCGGTGGGCAACTCCAGTCCCGTGGATCAATTGACCAGAGGATAGTAGTATAGCCTTTTTGGCGTGCGGTATTCACTACTTGTTGATTATATAAGCCGCCAGGCGGGCGGAATAACGTGGGTTTAGGTGCTATATTTGTAATTGCATTTTCTGCCTTTTCGAATTCGGCTGCTATGTTTTCTGGATTCAATTTTATTAACATAGGATGACTATAGGTATGAATACCAATCTCATGGCCATCGGCCACTTCCTGCGCCAAAAGTTGTTGTGAATGTTCTGCATTTTTTCCGAGAACAAAGAAGGTTGCTTTGACCTGTTTTTCTCTGAGAATGGATAAAATTTCTGGCGTAATCTTCTTATGCGGACCATCATCTATTGTTAATGCCACGACTTTATGGATGGTCTGCACTTGGGAGATTGTTCGAGACTCATTGGACAAATGTTCAGTATTTGCACCTGCTACCAGTAGAATACTAGCGATAGTTAAGAACCATAGTTCTAACGCTTTCAACGGGAAGTTCCTCCTTTTTTACATTTTGAAGCAAGGCAGCTCGCGTAATCAGAAGATTGGTAGTCATGATTGCTGTCCTTTGAGATGCCTCTGTACGCTTGAGGTATCAAAAGAGAATGATGGCTGGCAGATATTATATATATGAGAAACGTGGGAAGAAATATTAAAAAAATAGTGGCGAATTTACCACTATATAATGTTCTTTGCTAAAGCAAGATAATATAGAGCAGTTTTTTGTGTGTTTACAGATTATACCGATAAATAAGGCTATGCTGCATTGTATTTAGTATAATACAATGCAATGGTCATGTAAGATAGTCTGACGGTTCCTGCTGGTATTATGGCTGCATGTCTATTATTGGCGGAGAAGTCAAGAGCGATGAATCTCATGGGATTCGGCTAAACTTAGCCGAGAGGATAGGTAATCGTTGAGTATGGAAAACCGTAACAAAAATGATAGCAAGTGTAGCTCTTTTCTGAAGGGAACCTTGATATTAACAGTTGCTGGTATCGTAGTTAAAGTTATTGGTTCATTAAACTGGATTATTTTATCGCGGGTTTTGGGCGGTGAAGGAATTGGGCTGTATCAGATGGCTTTTCCTATCTATTTGTTAGCACTGTATATATCTACTGCCGGTATTCCGACAGCCATATCCATTATCACTGCGGAAAAGGTGGCTCTCCAGGATTATCGAGGAGCTAATCGTGTATTTCGATTGTCTTTAGCTTTGATGGCCTTCTCGGGATTAGTGTTGAGCTGTTTGGTGTATTGGGGCGCAGGCTGGCTGATAGAATATCAATTAATTAGGGATGTCAGGGCCTATCCGGCTATTTTGGCGTTGACGCCGGCTATCTTTTTTGTTACTCTGCTGTCAAGCTTTCGGGGATATTTGCAAGGATGGCAAGTAATGACACCGACAGCCGTGTCCCAAATTGTCGAACAGTTATTTCGGGTTGGGGCTATGGTAATGTTGGCTGCCTGGCTCTTGCCAGCAGGGCTGGAGTATGCGGCTGGTGGCGCGAGTATGGGAGCTAGCGTGGGTGCTGTTGCCGGACTCATTGTACTTATTTTCTATTATGTCAGGTTGCAGCGCACCTTGAATCCTAGTGGGATACAAGACTTGGGTAATAAAGCTGAATCAAATAAAAGTTTATTGCGGCGTATGGCGAAATTGGCCCTGCCGGTATCTCTATCAAGTCTTATGCTACCGCTAGTAGCTAATCTTGATTTGTTTGTTGTACCAGTTAGGTTAGAGGCGGCAGGGTATGCCGTTGAACAGGCCACGGCGCTGTTTGGGTATTTGACAGGTATGGCAGTTCCGCTTGTAAATCTTGCTACCATCATTACAGCAGCTTTGGCAACCAATCTGGTACCGGCGATCGCTGAAGCGCAATCAGTAGGAAATAAGCAGCAGATTAGGCATCATACAACCGCTGCGCTCAGACTAACCGCGCTTGTGACTATTCCTGCTGCTGTCGGAATGGGGGTGTTGGCAACACCGCTGGCTACTGCTGTATATCATGTCCCAGGGGCAGGTCCGGTAGTGAGGGTATTGGCTATTGGCATATGTTTTTTAGGTATTCACCAAGTAACGACAAGTATTTTGCAGGGCATGGGGCATACGGCTCTGCCGTTGATTCATATGGGGATTGCAGCGATAGTGAAAGTAGGCTTGAACTGGTTTTTAGCTGCGCTGCCGGCACTGGGAATTTTAGGTGCAGGCTGGGCCACCAATGCTGATTTTGCTGTGGCTGCGTTGCTTAACCTGGCATATGTATATCGTTATACCGGTTTTCGCTGGATATTCCTGCATTAGTTAAAATGGTAGTGGCTGCTGCTATCATGGGAATAGCGCTATACCAAGTTAATGCGGTGTTATTCGATACTGTCGGGCCAATGGCAGCTATCTTTGTTGATATCGTTGTTGCTGCAGGGGTATATGGGATTATTTTGTTGTTGTTAGGGGAACTTACTGAGCATGATTTATGGCGAGTGCCGCTTGTAGGTCATTTTTTGGTAAAGTTGCATTGCTTTTTTGCTTTTATCAACAGGTAAAAATGCAAAAGGCTGGCTTAGGTAATGCTTCATTCGGTATTACCGATATTCATGATTATCCTATGAAGTGGTATGTTTATAAACGCTGGCGGGAAGCTGTATGCTTGTTATCTGCCATGGTGTCGGTCCTATGGGATTAGTATTAGGTATTGTTTTACTGCTGAAAGGGTCGAAAAAAAAGAATTTGCATTTTGTTACCGTTTATGGGACGTAAGTTGGATGATTTTCGACAAAAATAGTAAGTATTCTGCGGGATATGGCAGGAATTAACATGAAAAGGTAGAACACATACAGCATATTTGCGTATGAATAAATATAAAACATATACAAGTTATTTTGTTGGAGGTAATTATTGTGCGACGTGTGCTACGGGAGAATATTCAGGCGGGAATGACGCTAGCTCAGCCAGTCTACGGTATTAATGGCCAGGTCATTTTAAATAGTGGTATTCAATTGACTGAGTTTCATATTTCCAAGATAGCAGAACTTGATATTAGATATATTTATATTCAGGGAGAGTCTCAGTTATTTGACCCGAATGACATAGCCGCGCAAAATGTCAAAAATGAAATTGTGCTGGCAGCACACCGGGCACTTGATGAAGTGAAGGTAGGCAAGTATGTTGATACGCAACCTGTTAAAGAACAGGTATTGGCGCTCATAGAAGAATGTTGTATGCATAAGGAGATACAACCTTTACTTGTTGCGATGCAAAATTGTCATGATTATCTATTCAAGCACGCCGTTTGTGGGTATTTTTTTGCAATGATGATGGGCATGAGCTGTGGTATTGAGGGTCAGCGGCTCCGTGATTTGGGAGTGGGAGCTCTCCTTCGAGATGTAGGGATGACTACCATTCCGCAGGATATACTTAACAAGCCAGGTAAATTAACTCCGGAAGAAATGGCACTGGTAAAGCGGCATACCGAGAAGGGGTATGAATTACTGCGGCGCAATCCTGATATTAGTTTAGCATCAGCAAATTGTGCCCTGCAGCATCATGAACGCTTTGATGGCAGCGGCTATCCG
>NZ_JBYKYF010000219.1:0-5240 GCF_057736855.1 Sporomusa sp. | reverse complement strand
TATATCCCCTGCTCCACTACACTTTATGCTTTACCCCAACATTTGACAAAGAACCTAATTATGGTCATTCAATTAGTTCGAAGTTACCCGGGAAAGGAAAGCTTTCGTCCGCGGATCTTTAGGATTATTAAAGATAACATCTGGCGTATCATCTTCAACAATAACCCCATTTTCCACATAAATGATGCGAGTGGCAACGTCACGAGCAAAAGCAATCTCATGTGTAACAATGATCATGGTTAGACCTTCCTTAGCCAACTCGCGCATAACGGCCAATACTTCGCCAACCATTTGTGTGTCCAGCGCCGAAGTCGGTTCGTCCATCAGCAGGACTTGTGGCTGAATAGCCAGAGCCCGAGCAATGGCCACTCTTTGCTTTTGACCCCCTGACAGTTGGTGCGGCTTGGCATTAATATATTGTGCCATGCCAACTTTCTCTAGAAAATGGAGAGCGGTTTGCTTAGCGGTTTGCTTATCCTGCTTTAACACCTTAACTAAGCCTATCATGCAGTTTTCTAGTACAGTCATATTATTAAACAAGTTAAACTGTTGAAATACCATACCAACTTTTGTCCGGTACAACGTCAGGTTATCTTGTTCTTCTACAATGTTTCGGTCTTCATGAATAATCTCGCCTGAGGTCGGTGTTTCCAACATATTGATACAACGGAGCATGGTCGATTTACCAGAACCTGAGGCACCAATAATACAGATAACGTCACCCTGAAAAACATCAAAACTAATATTTTTAAGAATTTCCCGGTCACCAAAGTATTTTACCAGGTTTTTAATTTTCAGCACTCGTGGTGCATTGTTTGCGGAAACTTTATTATCCATTCCTTAATTCCTGCCTTTCTTTGGAGTAAACGGCCCACATGGATCAGCCAAAGGATCGTATGGAACTAAGGAATAGTTATCAGGACCATCCATTTTCTTTTCTATCCATAGTAAAAAGCGTGAGACTGCAAAGGTCATAATAAAGTAAATAGCACAAGTAATAAAGAATACTTCAAAATAACGGTAATAAGCACCAGCGGCTGATTTGGATAAAAAGTATAACTCAGTTACCGAAATAACATTAAGCACCGAAGTATCTTTGATATTAATAATCAGATTGTTACCAATTTGCGGCATAATATTGCGTAATGCCTGCGGCAAAACAACATAAGACATCAGTTGAAAATGATTCATGCCAATGGCTTTAGCCGCCTCCGTTTGTCCTACATCAATAGAAATGATACCGCCACGGACGGTCTCAGCCATATAGGCGCCTGTATTCACAGAAACAACCAGGAAACCAGCAAATAGCGGCGACATATCGATATCGTAAAGTTGCATAGATCCGTAATATACAACCATTGCCTGTACAATCATGGGCGTACCACGAAAAACCTCAACATATGCAGCTAAAATGGCTCTAATACATCGAAGAAACCCCTTCTTAATTATACCATCTTTAGGGTTAATTGGTATGGTTTGCAGGATACCTACAAACAAGCCAATTATACAGCCAATTATCGTACCACCAACAGCTAATAATAGTGTAACTAGAGCGCCTTTTACAAAGAGTGCACCGTATTGCTGGAGCAAAAAATAAACCCACTCAAAAAAGGTTACCGGCATAGAACTTGTCATGTTTTTTTCCACCTTGATAATAATAAATCTTAGGGATGGCTATTGCCATCCCATCAATACTACTGATTATTTCGCTAATGGTTGTATCTTAATGGCTTGTTCCATCAGTTTGTCGCGATCAGCTTCGGTCAATGTACTCAGGGCTTTGTTAATTTTTTCTAGTAGGTCATCACTTCTTCCTTTAGCAACCGCAATACCCATTTCAACTTCTTCTCTCGCTACCTTAAACCCTTGTCCACCTTTAAAATCCAGCATAACTAAGCCTGGGTTGGCATATACGGCAGCCATAGCTGTTGGTTTATCGGTAGCCAGAACATCTACCTTACCGGAAGTTAAAGCAACAATCATACCAGGAACATTATCAATAGCAGGTTGAATTTTCGCATCGGGAATTTGTTTTAGCAAATCATACCAAACAGTATTAAGCTGTGATGTGGCAACAGCGCCTTTAAGATCTTCTAAATTCTTAGCAGCAGCAAACGGAGAGTCCTTTCTCGTAAGCGCAACAATCTCAGCATTGTAATACACAGAAGAAAAGTCAACGGTTTCTTTCCGCTTGCTGGTGATGCTCATACCAGCAATAGCTGCATCAATTTTACCGGCGTTTACAGCAGGAGCCAAGCCGTCCCACTCAATCTTATGTATTTCCAGCTCACACCCCATGGAATCAGCAATCTTTTTGGCAATCATGACATCATAGCCCATAGCATATTCTTGACTGCCTTTAATTTTAACCGCACCATTGTCAGGAGTAGTCTGCGTCCAGTTAAAAGGAGCATAACCACATTCCATACCTACTCGGAACACCTTTTTGTCTGCTGTTTTGGTTTCTGCTTCTTTTTTGTCGCTAGAACATCCGGTCAACATCACACCAAAAGCGACTATTGCTAAGCAGAGTACCATCCTTAGCAGCGTTTTGTAATTTTTCATCCTCGCTCAACCTTCCCCTTACTCTTTCGTGATAAATCAACACGTATATTAACACTATAATTGTAGCAATGCATATGAATAAATGTCAAGCTGTATACATTCGTATCAGAATATATCTATGCTCATTTTGCCAAATACCTTCATAAATAAAATGGTAACATGAATAATATTAAGAGGCAGTTCCTATGAAGCTGCCTCTTAATAAGTAGTGTCAAAACCAGGGAACTCTCCCCAAACCTTACTGCGATATTCCTTTAACATTTTCCTTCTGGCGGCGAGCCTTTATAATTTGGGCGCCAGTAAGAATAACTAAAATGGCGAATCCGATAGCATCCGTAACCAGGCCTGGATCAACCATCAGTATGCCCCCAATGAAAAAGAGGACACGTTCGAAATAACTAACATCAGTAATACAATAGCCTATCATCGCTATACCTAATCCCATCATCCCGCAAATGGCGGTTAGACTGCTTAAAAGTATTGAACCTGCTGTTGCTCCAATCATTAATAATATGGGTGAGAGAACAAAGATATACGGAACAATGAAAGCCGCTATTGCCAGCTTTGCCGCATTAACACCCGTCCGCATGGGTTTGGCACCAGCAATGCCTGCACCAGCAAATGCCGCCAGCGCTACCGGCGGGGTAATATCAGCAATAATTCCGAAATAAAAAACAAACATATGGGCTGCTAATATGGGTACTCCCATTTGAATTAGTGCCGGAGCAGCAATGGTTGAAGTGATAACATAGTTGGCAGTTGTGGGAACACCCATTCCCAGAATTAACGAGGTAACCATGGTAAAGAACATAGCCGGCAATAATTGTCCACCAGCCAGCTCAATGAGCGCTGACGCAAGCTTTAGCCCAATTCCGGTCTTGGTAACAACACCAATAATAATACCGGCTGTGGCACAAGCTACCAAAACGCCTAATACGCCGCGAGCACCGTTTTCTAAACCTTGAATAATTTGTTTAGGGGTAATTCTGGTAGACTTTCGCAGCATCGAGGCAACAATCGCTAGAACAATGGCCCACAAAGCTGCTTTCATTGGCGTATAGCCAGCAACCAGCAAATAAACAATAACAAGTAATGGCAGAGCCAGATGCCCCCGCTCAAAGAATAACTCCTTAACGTTAGGCAGTTCCTTGCGTGGAATTCCCTTCAATCCTTCCTTGCGGGCTTCAAAATGAACTCCGATCCAAATGCCGGCATAATACAGAATAGCCGGGATCACAGCCGCCTTAACGACCTCAATATAAGGAATACCAACAAATTCAGCCATCAGGAAGGCCGCCGCTCCCATGACAGGAGGCATTAGCTGTCCACCTGTTGAGGCAGCCGCTTCGACCGCCCCGGCAAACTCCGGCTTATAGCCAAGCTTTTTCATCATCGGGATGGTGAGACTGCCTGTGCCAACAACATTGGCAACCGAACTGCCGGAAACTGTCCCCATTAAAGCACTGGACAAAACAGCCACTTTGGCCGGTCCGCCTCTAGCCCAGCCAGCTATCGCATTTGCGATATCAATAAAAAATTTGCCCAGGCCAGTAGTTTCCAAATAAGCACCAAACAGAATAAATAAAAAGATAAATGTGGAAGAAACGCCCAGAGGAATACCGAAAATGCCTTCCGTAGTAAAGAATAAATGTCCCACCAACTCGCTGACATCTACGCCCTTATGCGCCAATATATCAGGCATATAAGGCCCGGCGAATGCATACACAACAAAGCCAGTAGCGACAATGACCATAGGCCAGCCAACTACCCGCCGGGCAGCTTCCAAAACAAGCACAATTCCCAGCAAGCCCATAGTTAAGTCGGTCGTTGTCACTGTGCCGGCCCGTAAAACAAGCTCCTGGTACAGTATGACAATATATAAAGGAGCTGCGGCTCCGAGAATGGCCAACAATAAGTCAACAGGATGCAATTTGCTTCTTGACCAGGATTTACGTGTCGGATAAAGCAAATAAACCAGTGTGAGTCCAAACCCTAGGTGGATTGCCCGTTGCAGGTGAGCATCCAATACGCCGAATATAGCCGTATATAATTGAAATAGTGAAAAAACAATAGCAATAACACTGACTATATAAGCCATCGGGCCGATATATTGGCGTGTATCGGATTCTTTGTCATATTTTTTTAGTATCTCTTCTGCAGAAAGTGTTTGCTTCATTAAAATTATTCGCCTCCCTCGTCTTTTGTGCGGAAAATATATAATCCCGAAATTGAATCACAATTAGAACCAGTACGAATACAGCGGCCCCAGCCTAACTGTAACAAGCGTTCCTGCTGGAAATAGGCTATAGAGAGGAATCGTCTGGCCTGCATACAGCAACGATACTTTTGCCTCCGGCCCGGTGCGTAAGCGTAAACACGGTTGGGGTCTGTTCATTCCTTTCATAACAAATTTATCTTTCTCGATCTGGAAATTCCCGTCTTCCGCCAAAAAAGGAAGTCCTACCCCAAACGATTGATACTCGGTAGAATCTAAAATCATCTGATACGAGTCACCGATAATAAAATTTTCAACCACCGGTGTCCGTTGCACAGAGTGAATAAACGTGAGAGTTAACTTTTCACCCGACTTTACCGGAATGGTTTGATAAATGCCCTGATTTGTCTCAATAAATATATATGGCTGAAATATAATGCTAACACCCCAAAAAACTAAT
>NZ_JBYKYF010000218.1:0-5261 GCF_057736855.1 Sporomusa sp. | reverse complement strand
GCCAAGCGTATTGGTTATTATTACCTCACGCCTTTGCGACTTGCTTATCTTATCATACACATGCGATTATGTCAATAACAGTTACTTCCACATATACAGTCTAATCATCTGTGTAACCTTAAGAGTCTTAACATAATACTTATACCTTATTATTTATTGTTTGTAAATGAATATATTTTATTCTAAACAAATAATTTCCCTAAAATGTTTACTCGAAAAGAAAATGAAGCGGCGCCACCAATGGTGGCGCGCCTACTTTTACTCATTATTAGCCTTTTTCTCAACAACAGCTAACGCTATCACTTGATCATTTTCATCAGTCCGCATGAGTTTTACGCCCTGCGTACTGCGACTGGTTATCGAGATAGCGTCAATTTCCATACGGATAATTATACCGTCAATAGTTATCAACATAAGCTCCTGTCCAGGCTTAACCACTTTAATACCGATTACATGGCCAATTTTCTCAGCTGAGTTTGGTTTTATGTTAATAACACCTTTACCACCCCGACCAATTACCCGATATTCACTGACACTAGTACGTTTTCCATACCCTTCAGAAGTTACGGTCAGCACTTCACCGTCTTTTTTGATTACATCCATACCAACAACCTGGTCGCCAGGTTCCAGAGTTATTCCTCTAACGCCGTGGGCTGTTCGTCCCATAACTCTGACGTCCGATTCATGGAAAACAATAGCTTTACCATCACGGGTACCCATGATAATATTACATTCCCCATTTGTCAGTTTAACGCCAATTAAGTCGTCATCTTCATCTAAAGAAATTGCGATTATACCACCTTTACGGGTAGTATCAAACTCAAGCAGTTCTGTTTTTTTGACAATACCTTTTTGCGTAGCCATAAATAAGTACCGTTTGGCACTAAATTCTTTAATGGGAATAACAGCAGTAATTTTTTCATCTTTTTCTATTTGGAGTAGATTGACTATAGCTGTTCCTTTGGCTGTACGTCCGGCTTCTGGCAACTCATAGCCTTTTAGGCGGTACACCCGACCCCTACTGGTGAAAAATAAGAGATTATGATGGGTTGTCGCGACAAACAAATGCTCAACAAAGTCTTCTTCTTTGGTTCCCATTGCGGTTACCCCTTTGCCACCACGTCGCTGACTGCGATAGGTATCGACAGGCAAACGCTTGATATAGCCTTGATGGGTCAAAGTAATTACGATATCTTCTTCTGCTATTAAATCCTCCATATCCATTTTGGAAACATTGCTAGTAATAACCGTGCGTCGTTCATCTGCAAAACGTTTCTTTACATCCAACAATTCTTCTTTAATGATGTTTAATACTTTGCTTTCATCTGCCAGCACGCTCTCCAGCCACTCAATTGTCTCCATGATATCCTTATACTCATTTTCGATTTTTTCGCGTTCCAGTCCGGTCAAGCGCTGGAGACGCATATCCAAAATGGCCTGGGATTGCTTTTCACTTAGATTAAACTTATCAATCAACGCATTTTTAGCAATTTCCGGAGTTTGCGATTGTCTAATAGTACTAATAACGGCATCCAAATGGTCAAGCGCAATTTTTAATCCTTCTAAAATATGAGCCCTGGCTTGCGCCTTGTCCAATTCAAACTTAGTGCGGCGCACGATTACATTTTTTTGATGCTCCAGGTAATGCCAAAGAATTTCCCGTAAGTTAAGCACCTTGGGGCGGCCATTTACCAAAGCCAGCATATTGACACCAAAAGTATCCTGCATCTGGGTATGTTTATACAACTGATTTAAAACTACATCTGCATTAGCATCTCGTCTAAGCTCAATAACTACCCGCATGCCATTCCGGTCACTCTCATCTCTTAGATCGGTGATACCATCGATGGTTTTATCCCGAACGAGCGTAGCAATGGTTTCGATCAATCTAGCTTTATTGACCTGATACGGCAGTTCACTCACCAATATACGCTGTTTCCCGCCAGACATATTTTCGATCCTGGCTTGGGCTCTAATTTGTATACTCCCCTTACCGGTAGTATAAGCCTGTCTAATGCCTTCTCGTCCCAGTATTAGCGCCCCTGTAGGAAAATCAGGCCCTTTTATCACCATCATTAAGTCGTTTATAGTAACATCAGGGTTATCAATCATCATAATTAGGCCATCAACAACTTCCCCCAAATTATGTGGAGGAATATTGGTAGCCATACCTACTGCAATACCGGAAGAACCGTTTATCAGCAGATTAGGTACTTTAGCCGGTAATACCGAAGGTTCCTTTAATGATTCGTCATAGTTAGGAACAAAGTCGACTGTGTCTTTTTCAATATCTGCCAACATTTCTTCGGCAATCCGCGACATGCGAACTTCTGTGTAACGCATAGCGGCTGCCGAGTCACCGTCTACAGAACCAAAATTACCATGTCCATCTGCCAACATGTAACGGGTTGAAAAATCTTGTGCCATACGTACAATGGCATCATATACCGAACTATCGCCATGAGGATGGTACTTACCAAGCACTTCACCGACAATACGCGCCGATTTTTTATACGGCTTATTAGCGGTCATTCCAGCCTCGTGCATAGCATAAAGTATCCGTCGATGAACCGGTTTTAATCCATCACGGACATCTGGCAATGCGCGCATAACAATTACGCTCATAGCATAATCAATATATGAATTTTTCATTTCATCTTCAATTTTGACTGGCAATACTTTACCTAAACCAAAATCCAAACCACCTTGCACAAAACCACCTCAAATAATTCGTCATTCTAGTATGATTTCCCCACTTACGAAGAAAAATCCTGCAATTGCCGGCAAAGTGCAAAACTATCCCCTTATTTCCCCTGTAACCGAAAATCTTTTACCCCATATACTAAAAATACACTAGTATCCATCATCATCAACAGGAGGCATGAGGGTAATGAATATTTTTTATATATTGCTTCTCGGCATAGCTGTCAGTCTTGACGCTTTTGTTGCTGGAACAGCCTATGGATTAAAATCTATAAAAGTTCCTTCTCATTCTTTACTAGTAATCGGACTTATTACTGCTCTTTGTACCGGAACTGCCATGACATTTTCTTCGTTTCTGGGTTCATTTCTCGATACTCACCTGGCTGTTGTTGTCGGCTCACTGCTATTAATTACCATTGGTGCTTGGAATGTCTTTTGTGAATACCTTACCCAAAAAAGTCGCTGCCAGGATGCTTCTGCAAGTGCCACCTGCCTTACCCTTCGCTTTGGACGTATTATTATCAATATTATGGCTGACCCGGAAACTGCTGATATGGATCACTCCCGTTCAATAAATTTCTCAGAAGCGGTATTTCTTGGCATAGCCCTAGGAATTGATAATTGGATTGCCACTTTTGCTGCCGCCCTGATTAATCCGTTGCCGTTTTACACCCCAGTGATCATGAGTGTTATTCAGATATCTTTAATCGCGGCAGGAATGAGCATCGCTCCCCGACTAGTATCCAAAGATCTTAAAAACCGGTTTCCCTATCTTCCCGGAGTAATTATAATTATTCTCGGTCTTCTGCGTCTGGTCTAATCTAGACGTTTTCTTTTTGCTTACTTAACAAAATCAGGTATTTCAAATACAATAAAAATAGCTACATAATGCCAGTAAATGGAGGTTATATTATGCCATTTAAAATTCTAACAGTAAATCCTGGCTCAACTTCCACCAAAATCGGGCTATATGAAGACACAACCGAAATCGTCAGCAAAAGTATTAACCATAGCGTAGAAGATCTTGCAAAATTTTCAACAATTACCGACCAGCTCGAACACCGCTTGGAAAAAATCAATTTTTTTTTAGCTGAACAGCAGGTAGCTATTGGCGATTTAGCTGCAGTCGTCGGTCGCGGCGGATTATTAAAACCCATGCCTAGCGGTACTTATCAAATATGTAATACTATGCTGGATGATCTAAAAAATAACCGTCATGGAGCCCATGCTAGTAATCTTGGTGCAATTATCGCCAATGAAATCGCTAAGCAACACGGCTGTCCCGGATATATTGTCGATCCTGTCGTAGTTGACGAACTGGCACCGGTAGCCCGGATTACTGGCCGCCCCGAAATTACCCGCAAAAGTATCTTTCATGCCCTAAACCAAAAAGCTGTTGCCAAACGGTTTGCTAAAAGTATCCATCGCGCTTATGACAGCCTTAACCTGATTGTTGCTCATTTGGGCGGAGGTATATCGATAGGTTGTCATACTCTCGGTAAGGTAGTTGACGTAAATAACGCATTGGACGGTGAAGGTCCGTTTTCTCCTGAGCGTGCCGGAACAGTACCAGCTGCTCAATTTGCTGAATATTTGCTCACCAATAAACTGGAATACTCCGCTATCGTTAAACTCTTAGCAGGTCAAGGAGGTTTGGTGGCTCATCTCGGCACCAACGATGTACGTGAGGTGGAACGCCGTGCCGCCGCCGGAGATAGCCATGCAGAACTTGTCTATCAAGCCATGATTTATAATATTGCCAAAAATATCGCCGCCGCTGCCATTCCGGTTTGTGGCAAAGTGGATTATATTATTTTAACTGGCGGTATCGCCTACTCCCAAAAGCTTACTGACAAGCTTACCGAATATATCCGTTTCATCGCACCAGTTATTGTGCTTCCAGGAGAAAACGAACTGCAAGCGCTGGCTGAAGGCGCTTACCGGGTACTTACCGGTGAAGAAACGGCTAAAGTTTACCACGCGTAAAATAATAACCCCCAAATCCTATAGGACTGGGGGTTATTATTTTACGCATCATCCAATACAGATACAATCTTATCCTCGGTACAGCGGATTACCTTGGGTTTGCTATTTAGCTTTGTCTTTAAATCCACTTTGCCGCCCCATAGTTCTGCGACATACTTAATAGTTTCTTTGGCATAATTTATTTCTAATTCCCGCCCATCATAGATATGCTCTAATATCAGTACCCCGTTTTCCACACTCTGCGGATTGATTTCTGGAACTGTCCCCAAACCGACGGTTTTAGCCAGTTCATTCCGGATAGTCTTCCACCCTTCTGCGTCAGCCACTTCTGATACCACAATATCTACACCACGTACCTTGTAGGTAAACAGCTTCATTTCTTCACACAACTCTTGATTTAAATACCGTCGCAGGAAAGAGGTGTCCCGCTCTTGCGCACGAATCTCAAATATTTTATCCCGACCATAGTGTTTATCAAGATATTCAAACATCTTAAATCCAATAAAGTATGGATTAAGCTGCCCTTCATACGGCCTGATAACCAGATTATGCCGCTGCAGGACCTCCAAATG
>NZ_JBYKYF010000217.1:0-5285 GCF_057736855.1 Sporomusa sp. | reverse complement strand
CCTCCTCGGCAGTCCAAGATATGTAAGGATTACTGCGGGGTGCTGTTACCATTTGCGGCACGGGTTTAAGACCAACAGCCTTTAAGAAAGTGGGTAACCCCACCCTAGCTATCGTTTCGCCGATCCGTTCCCGCTTCTTAGCATGCTCAACCCACCAGTCAGTAATCTGATCTATAATTTCTTTTAATTCCGTATACGGAGGCTCCAGCTTAAGAAATGGAACCAGTACCCAGCCGATCATTGCCCCTTTTACTACTGGTGCTTTGCCGCCGATAAGCAGCGTTGCCCCTCTATCTGAGCCAATGCTAAGCGCTTTAGGCATCATATTGATACAATGCATACAACGAGTGCAATCTTCCGCACAAAGCGTAAGTTCTTGTTTTTCTTGATCCCAGGTAAGTGCTTCTGTCGGACATTTTCTGATTACATTTTCTATTTTGAATCCGTTATTTACATAATCTTTTACTGCTGCCCTATCTATTTTTAAACTATCACGCCAGGTACCAATTATCGCCAAATCAGAGCGGGCCCCTGCCGCGCAGCAATCATTGGCACATGCCGAAATTTTAATTTTGAACTTATACGGCCATGCAGGACGATGTATTTTGTCTTGATAATGCAAGGTAAGATCATGCATAATATTCATACTATCAATACAAGCCTTTTCACAACGGGCCTGGCCAACACAGCAGTTTAGTGTACGCAGTGCTCCACCGGATCCCCCCAGATCAAAACCAAGCTCACTGAGTTCATCTACACAAGGCTGAAGATTTTCAGTTTTAATCCCCAGCAAAATCGCATCCCCGGTCACGCCATGCAGATTATATAAACCGCTGCCATATGTATCCCAAATGTCAGCCAACTTACGTAGCTTATCAGCCGTATAGAAAAATCCTGCAGGTTGATTAACCCGCAGAGTATGAAATTCTTTAACATTAGGGAACTCTTCGGGTATATTGCAGTACCGGGCAACAACCCCGCCGCCATACCCTTTTACCCTAACAGGTTCGCCATGCTTCCAATGACAACGTTTTTCTTCATAGGATTTTTCTAACATATGCAGCAAATCGGAAGCTCCTGCATTAGTTTTTGCTGCTTTCTTCATCTCGGTTACAAAACTAGGCCAGGCTCCCTGTTCTAATTCCTCAAGTAGCGGCGTTTTTTTGTCATTCATAGACTTTCACCTCCGTCAGTTATACCTCTACACCTTACCTGGATGTGACTGAACAATTCAAAGCATCCGTAGGTCTTTCTAAAATTATCTTGATTGTTGTTACTTTTTATTATAGACCTAACCTTATCTTATTTGAAATCAATAATAAAAATGCTGCTATTAATTTTTTTTATAAACAAACCACAAATGCTGAATTAGAGAACTAATTCAACACTTGTGGTTTATTTCGCGTTTTCCCAACAAAACTTCATAAAATTCTCAACAAATTCTTTACTGGCACTTTTTAAATAAATGAAATTAAATTCTCTTAAAATCTTCCCTTCGGCAATAGGTACTTCTATAACACGATTTTCTGCCAGAAGTCTTTTTACAGCTTCCCTGGAAACCACCGTTATACCCACACCTGATTGAACAAGAGAAATAATTGCCGTAATATCCCCTATCTCCATGTAAGGTACCAGACTTCGCGGATCATACCCCTGGTGTGCCAGATAATTTTCAAAAATCTTTTTGGTGCCAGAACCAGGTTCTCGGCATATCATCCTTTCACCAAGAATTTCTTCAATAGTAACTGAGTCTCGTTGAGCAAACGCATGTTGGGTAGGAACAATCAAAACAAGCTCATCATCTTTAAACTTTTCATAGTTAACGCTATTTTTATCAAAAGGCCCCTCGATGACCCCTAAATCAATCTCGCCTCTATACAGTCTTTCAAGAATAATTTCCGTATTTTCAACCTGCAAAATAATATCAATATTTTTGTTCTTGCTTTTATAGCTGCCGATAATTGGCGGCAATACATAACCTCCAATAGTCAGAGTTGCACCTATGGTATAGCGTTTAACAATAGCTGCTTCGTTATTGACATGCGCTTTCGCCAGTTTGCTAAGTCTCTCCATTTCTAGCGCATACTGATAAAGAATTTTACCGGCTGGAGTAAGTTCCATACTATGATTATTTTTTTCAATGAGCTTTACATTATAATACTCTTCCAGCATTTTAATTTGAATGGAAATCGCCGGCTGAGTCATATTTAAAAGCTTTGCAGCTCTAGAATAATTTTTTACATTGGCCACCGTTATAAACGTTTCTAGCTTTACATCCATCACCACTGCATCACCCTTTTAACCATATCTCTCCTTACATTTTATTCTCTTCCGGTGCTAAAAACCCCTTTTACTTATGCTTGAGGCAAATCAACAAGGTTCTGGCTTTCGCTCTTACAGCCAGCAACTATCCTGAATACCACAGACTCAAAATCCCCTTAACAGGCAAAAAACTTCAAGAGTTGGATACTCTTGAAGCTTACGTTTTACTGATCGTAGGTCTTCTCTATAGGTTGTATTTTTAGCATGCTGAAACCGTCTGATACAGCTTAAACACTCTTAATGCTACTTTTTGGTTTTCCTACCATTTAGATAGGTTTGTAACGTTTCAGTGGCTGCTTGAACCGTTTTCTTAGTCTTGCCGCCAACAATAATGCGGTATTCAGGTTTCCACCAAGATCCACCAACCCGATCAAAAATAATGTTAGTTTGAGGGTGGGCTGCTACTGTTTTTTTCACGCACCTAGCAATATGGAATTTAAAGAGAAAAAATACAGTCAGCGATAATTCATTGCGGATAGGGTTCTGGACACGGTAGATTTTATTGTCAGCTTTAATTAAAGCCTTGTCATGCACATTCATTGGCTGCTTCTTTTCTTGTTGATAATGGTGTTTCACGGTTGTCCTCCCCTTATTGTTACAATTATACACTATATGCTACCATTATTCGTTTCTGAACTCAATAAGCAAATTGCTGAAACAAGCGCATAGTTGTTCTCCGGCCAGTTGCCCAAAAGAGCTGTACCGATTTTTTTATAGGTATGAGAGTGCCGAAAATCCGCATACTAAAAGGCAGAAATATTTTGTAAAGGTGGTTAGCTAGTGTGGTAAAAAAGAAAACAATGGATGGTAATCAGGCAGCCGCTGAGGCATCTTATGCTTTAACCGAAGTTGCAACCATCTTCCCGATCACGCCTTCATCGCCGATGGCTGAGGGAGTAGATGAATGGGCAGCTCACGGAAAGAAAAACTTATTTGGCCAACCTGTCAGAGTAGTCGAAATGCAATCAGAAGGTGGCGCTGCAGGAGCGGTACACGGTTCACTGCAAGCCGGAGCTCTCACAACTACATACACAGCTTCCCAGGGACTGCTTTTGATGATTCCCGAGATGTATAAAATGGCGGGAAATTTAGTACCGGCAGTGTTTCATGTCAGTGCACGTGCCATTGCCACACATGCACTGTCTATCTTCGGTGACCACCAAGACATCAACGCCTGCCGTCAAACCGGCTTTGCGTTGTTTTGTTCTAATAATGTCCAAGAGGCCATGGACCTCGGTATTATTTCTCACCTTTCCGCAATCAAATCCCGGGTTCCTTTTTTGCATTTCTTTGACGGGTTTAGAACCTCTCATGAAGTTCAAAAGATTGAAGTGACGCCTTACGAAGACATCGCTAAACTTGTTGACTATCAGGCTATTCAAGAATTCAGAAACCGTGCTCTCAATCCCGAACATCCGGTATTACGCGGCACTGCCCAAAATCCTGATGTCTATTTCCAGGGACGCGAAGTTTCTAATCCTTATTTTGATGCTGTTCCTGATATTGTAGAAAATTATCTGGCGCAGTTCAAAGAAATCAGTGGACGTGAATATCATCTATTTGATTATTATGGGGACCCGCAGGCCGAGAACGTTATTGTAGCCATGGGCTCAGTCTGTAACACTATAGAAGAGACAATTGATTATCTCCAAGCCAGAGGAGAAAAAGTAGGACTGCTTAAAGTCCACCTATACCGTCCGTTTTCCAAAAAACACTTCTTAGCAGTTATGCCTAAATCGGTAAAAAGGATTGCGGTTCTTGACCGAACTAAAGAACCTGGTTCAACTGGTGAACCATTATACCTGGATGTCCTGCAAATCTATTATGATGAAGCTACCAAACCAATGATTGTCGGTGGCCGGTATGGTCTAGGTTCAAAAGATACTACCCCATCGCAAATTCTTGCGGTATATGAAAATCTGAAACAAGCCCATCCCAAAAATAGGTTCACGATTGGTATCGTCGATGATGTCACTCACACCTCTTTGCCAATCAAAGAAATTATAGATACCACGCCGGAAGGCACAATTAGCTGCAAGTTCTGGGGGCTAGGTTCTGATGGGACAGTCGGTGCCAATAAAAGTGCGATTAAAATCATTGGCGATAATACAGACCTCTATGTGCAAGGCTATTTTGAATATGACAGCAAAAAGTCCGGCGGTACTACCATTTCACATTTACGGTTCGGTAAAAAGCCCATTAAATCCTCCTATTTTGTGTTTGATTCCGACTACATTGCCTGCCATAACCGGTCATTTATCTATAACTATGACCTGCTTAAAGGCTTAAAAAAGAATGGTATATTTGTACTGAACTGCCCTTGGCGTCCGGATGAAGTGGGAGATCACCTCCCTGCTTCGTACAAACGTTATCTTGCCAAAAACAATATTAAATTCTATGTCATTGACGCCATAACCATAGCCGAAGAAATTGGGCTTGGCGGCCGAATCAACATGATTATGCAGGCGGCTTTCTTTAAATTAGCAAACGTAATTCCAGTTGATGATGCCATCCGGTACCTGAAGGACTCCATTCAACAAGTATATGGCAAAAAAGGTTCAAAAATTGTTGAGATGAACCAGCAAGCGGTGGATCGCGGCATTGAAGGTCTACAACAAGTAACCGTGCCTGCATCCTGGGCAGATATCCCCGATGAACCCATGCCAATTAAAGACGAACCCGACTTTATTAAAAGAATTCAGCGGCCTATGGCCCGTCATGATGGTGATGACCTGCCTACCAGTGCTTTTGTGGGAATGGAAGATGGAACATTTCCGCTTGGAACGACCAAGTACGAAAAGCGTGGAATTGCCGTATATCTTCCAGAGTGGCAAATTGATAAATGCATTCAATGTAACCAATGTTCTTACATTTGCCCCCATGCAACCATTCGTCCGTTCCTGCTAAATGACGACGAACGTAAGCAGGCACCCGATACCTTTAAAACCAAGAAACCCAATTCC
>NZ_JBYKYF010000216.1:542-5294 GCF_057736855.1 Sporomusa sp. | reverse complement strand
GCAACACAAGCCTTGCTTTTACCACGGCTGGAAACGACTGTATCTAACTCCCAGTTGGGATCTTTTGCTAATCAATTGAATATTTAATATTTCAGTTTCTTCTTAAAGCCCTTATATGTATTAGGACTATATCCTGCAGATTCATAAAATTTGCAAGCATCAATCCTATTAGCTTCTGTAACCAGAATTATTTGGGTGCAGTTTCTATTTACAGCAATTTTTTCTAGTTCAGATATCAATGCTTTACCTACTCCTTTGTATCTGAAATTACTATCAACTATTAGATTTTCAAGAACCATAAATGGTTCGCAACGGCCATATAAATCCCCACAGATTACTCCCATTACAGAACCAATCAACCGTTCATTTTCAACAGCGCTCAATAATACATGTGTATCACTTTTGCAAAATTTGTTAAACTGATTATACATTGATTCAATGCAAGAGTCCCCATTCCAAAATTGTTTGTATAGTTGTGCCAGTTCAGGAATATCATCCGCAATCATGTTACGTATAATCATATTTAAGCCTCCTGATCTGTAATCACGAGCCACTAATTTGACTATGGTCTATGTTCATAGCAAGTCTTTTCTCATATAGCACACTGGAAAAGGAATATGGTCAAATCGTTTCGTATTAATCTCAATAAATCCAAGTTCGCGGTACCATGACTTTAAAATCTCATGTTTCCCATTTACGCCAATCAACACTGTCTTTCCGCCCTAGTCAGCAACATATTCTACCACATACTTAACAATCTGGCGACCATATCCTTTATGCCGATATTCAGGCAATACTGCCAATCTTTCCATATAAAAGACAGTTGGTTCATATCTTTCAATGGCAACAAAACCAATCTGTTTTGTTTTACAATACACACCAAACATTGCAATTCCCTTTTCCCGCATTTTCTGCAAATGTCGAATTTCTATAAATGCTGGGTTGGTGGGAGCATTCTCTTTTGTAAGTCGAAATTGTTCCGCAACTGTAGCAAAAGATTCGCGGATGACATTTACGCTGACTGCCAACTCCTGTTCAGTATTCACTGATTTATAAGTCAAACCATATACTTTGCTCCTACAAATTCTGGATATAATAGCAATAGGCAACTATGGTCTTATGTAGTTAGTTCCATAGAAAGCAAAAACAATATATTTTTAATAGGGGTGACGAACGTGCATCACATTATATGCCCCGTTTGCAGCGCTAACCATTTTACACTAAAATACCAGGCAACTTATGAATATTCCTATAGGATAGATGGGAATGCCCCTGGAGTTAATAACACCAACGAGTTTCTTCCCTATATGTATGATAAACGGGAACAAAAAGACGCTAAGCAATATATAGAATGTAATACCTGCGGAACCAACTATCCATGCTATTTTGATAACTGGACGGAAGGGATTACCTCCATCATGATACAAGAGGCTATTACCTCAGCATATATGTCACAACAGTAACTTTTTGAAAGAAATAACCAGCTTATCTGTCCACTGGCAAATAGTAATTAGCAGTGAACTACTTTTTCCCACCAATGATACGTTTCTCCCGCCTAATCTAAGCTTTCTAGCGGCTTCCTTTAGCATAAATTCCTGCTAATTACTCACAATAAAAATTGTTATACAATCGAAATCTTATCAATTCAATCTTACAGGTTCAGGTAAAATTAAAGTTTCTTCTCTTAGATCCATTGAGTCAAGGTGACCCTTTTATAATTAAAGGATATGTACTGTGAGCAACAGCTACGATTGGTTCCGTACGAAAATAGGTAGATACTAAGGCGGATGACACACTTCACGCTGAAAAGCCTCAACCTCGCATTACGCAAAGGTTGAGGCTATTTTTCTAGTTTTCAATGATACGATACGATTCTCCCCGATTAATCTTAAACGAACTTGTTACTTTCATGAACATGACGCCAGTGTTATGTCATAATTTGGAATATTGTTTACCTTTTCCAACTTTTACTCCATATTCTTCTAATTATGTATCGTATTATGTAGGATTATTGTTGAATATAGCGAAAAATAAAGTTTATAAATAAATGTTAAAGGACTCGATAATTTATGCGTAAACAAAGAAAAATCTTCAAATTTATATTTCCCATTTTTGTATTATCATTATTATCACTGTCGGTCTCCGTCGGATTAGCTGCACCTGAACTACCTATATGTCAGGATGCCTCAAAAGTCTCAGACAAAATTCAAAACAATGAAACTTTCCACGAGCGATCTCAAGATGCTTCAAAAGCACCAGACAAAAACAACGAAGCTACACTATCGATATCTCATATCGCAGAGATATATGCCGAAATATTAAAAAGCGAGCCATTAGTAATTATAATTGACAAATCTAAATATAAATTATTTTTATTTAAAGATGGAAAAGAAACAAAAAATTACGATATAGCTATTGGGAAAAATCCTGGTCAAAAGCAAATAGCGGGTGATATGACTACTCCCACTGGCAAGTTTACCATTAATGAAATTATTGACTCTCATTACTGGACCCATGATTTTAATGATGGTAATGGTGAAATAGAAGGAGCCTATGGGCCATGGTTTATTTCCTTAGATACCGGAGTATGGGATGGTATTGGTATTCATGGTACGCATGACCCAAGCTCAATAGGAACCATGGCATCAGAAGGATGTATACGTATGTATAATGAGGACGTAACAGAGTTAAAGGAGCAAATTTCAATCGGTACTACAGTTGTTATTATATAGGGAAAATCGCGTGAATGTATGCCTTGTTTAATTTAACAGAACCGCCCTTCTGTTTCTCACTGCTTATCAAAATATCAAAGATAAAAAACAACAAACAAAAGAGGCAATATTCCCGCCTCTCTTGTTTGTTATATTTTTTATCCAAATTATGATTAGTTCTCACACTGAAAGTTAATCATATTTTCATTAAAAAATTATATCTGAAATTTATTAACGGCACCCTGTAAGTCTTGTGCCATCTTAGCAAGACTTTGACTCGATGAGGTAATTTCTTCCATCGAGGCAGACTGTTCTTCTGTAGCAGCCGAAACATTTTGCGATTCAGCAGTCGCAGTACGTATCAAGGCATCGATCTCTTTAACCGAGTTGACGATTTGCTGGCCTCCTTCAGACAACTGCTGAATCGAAGCCGAAATTTCTCCCACTTGTCCAGAAAGTTGCTTTACTAATCCGGCAATTTCCTGGAATGCTTCTCCTGCGACTGTCACTACTTCTGTTCCAGCCTTAACACCTTGGGTACCAGCATCCATAGCACCCACAGCCTTTTCTGTTTCTCCTTGAATTTCGCTAATTAAGTGAGCAATTTGTTCAGCCGCTTCTCGAGATTGTTCTGCTAATTTGCGAACTTCTTCAGCAACAACAGCAAATCCTCGTCCCTGCTCTCCCGCTCTTGCCGCTTCAATCGCTGCGTTAAGAGCCAGGAGATTAGTTTGACCCGCAATACCAGAAATCGTACTGACAATTTGTCCAATTTCTTTTGACCGCTCGCCTAATTGAGTAACAACTTGAGAAGAAGCACTGACAGTTTGCTCAAGTTCTTTCATTTGCTTTACGGCACTCTCTACAAAAGTACTGCCTCTTACGGCTGTTTCAGCAGCTTTATTCGACTGGATCGAAACTTCATTGGTGTTTTGTGCTACTCTTTGAATACTGGTAGCCATTTTATCTACTGCAACAGATACCTCATTTACAGCGTGCAATTGTTTATCTGCTCCCTGGGCCACCTGTGTTATAGATGTCGCCACCTGATTTGCGGCAAGTGCCGATTGCTCCGCACTAGCAGTCAATTGTTCAGAAGCAGCAGCCATTTGTTGCGAATTTTCCTGTACCTGACCAATTAAGCTCCGTAAATTTGTTACCATTGTATTAAAAGATGCAGCTAACATGCCAATTTCATCCTTAGAGGTAACCTCAATGGTTTGTCTTAAATCACCTTGCGATATCTTATTGGCCACTTCCTGCATTTTATAAATCGGTTCAGTAACACGCCTAGCCATAAAGAACACCAGTAAACCTACAACGACCAAAACAACTAGTGTCACAACACTCAGAATCATTGTCAGCGAAGATACCTTATTCATGATTATGGAATAAGGCGTTTCCAAACATATAAGCCAACCTGTTCTGTCATCGTATTCATAGGTTATTAATTTTTTTCCTGTACTTTGATCATCAACAATCGAATAGCCGCTTTTCTTTTGGTTTAGCCCTTCCTTGACAAAATCGACCGCACTGACGTCTGTACGCTCCTTAACCAGGTTTTCATCTGGATGCGCCAATATCTTACCAGTATTATCAACCACATAAACAATCGTTCCATCGGTTGACAGCTGATTCACATACTCACTAATTTTTGATAAGGTAATTGCCCCCTGCACTACTCCTACTATTGATCCAGTTTTAGGATCACGCACAGGAGTCCCAAGCATTAAAGTAAGCTTGCCATCTGTCTTACTTACTACTGGTTCATTAATTGCTAAATCTTTGCCTTTTACTGCTTCCTGAAAGTATTTTCGATCCTTAATATTAACTAAGGCAGCATTATCACCGCGTACAACCATATTGCCTTGTAAATCGTCTAAGACAATTGAAATATCAGGATACGTCTTTCGGGTATTTACCAAAAATTGTCTTGTCTGAGCTAAATCAAAGGCTGCAACTGCCGGATTGCTAGCAACAACCTTCAGTGCTGTAATGGGTCTGTCTAGCACCCCATCAATTTGAAACTTTACTTGCGAAG
>NZ_JBYKYF010000216.1:0-532 GCF_057736855.1 Sporomusa sp. | reverse complement strand
TACTGGGCAATCTTCTCTTCCTCTAAAGATGTACTTAAATAACGAATCATTATGGCAGATAGTAAAACAAGTGGTACAAAACTAATCAGCAACATAATTATGAATAGCTTTTTTCTAATATTCATTTACCTCATCTCCATTCATGTCGAAATGCATCCATTCATACTAAAATAAAGCTACATATACACAACTGCAATCAGTTCCTTGCCCATAGACTTACCATAACATCCCTCCGAGTCCATTTTTTATGAGTGCTACTTGTCTAATTTCTATATTCTTTTATATGACAAAAAAACCTTTCTTTTCCTTTAATCTACCTCTCCCTAAATATAGCATGTCCTTTATATTCCAAAAATTTATAAATTATCCATAAAAAGGAGACTAACAATATAGAATAAAATTGTAAATTATTTACTATAATAAAAAGGCGTGTCACAAGACGTTTTTTCTATAAACATTTTGCGACACGCTCGTTTTTTCGGTTCTTTGTCAAATGTTGGGGTAAAGCATAAAGTGTAGTGGAGCAGGGGAT
>NZ_JBYKYF010000215.1:4560-5387 GCF_057736855.1 Sporomusa sp. | reverse complement strand
TAGGCTGATGAACGATCAAACGTGACAGTGTTCTGACTGGCAAGAGTGAAAGCAAGTTGCGTACACAGTGTACTAACGAACAAGGTTATGGGTGTAATCGTTTTGTTAGTTAGTCGTATAAACTAATAAATCGTTGTATTACACATCGCAGCATTGAGATGCATACCACCTTGCATACTCAACTGGCGGCAGCTAATATCTGCGCCGTGGCGCTGACTGGCGGTGAGCCGTTGATGAGGCACGATTTCTGGGAGCTGGTGGATGCCATTCGCGCCCAGCATATTGCCGTTATTCAAGTATATAGCAACGGGCTACTGCTTACTGATGAAGTGCTGGCTGGATTTAAACAGCGGGGCATGCACTGCGAATTTGTTATTTCGTTTGATGGTTGCGATTGTCACGACTGGCTGCGGGGCGTGCCCGGCAGCGAGAAAAAAGCGGTGGCAGCCATGCGGCGCGTTAAGGAACACGGATTTCGGCTATCGGTTGCAACGACACTGCACGCAGGCAATATTGCCAGCTTGCAGCCTACTTACGAACTGCTGAAAAACATTGGCGTAGACTCCTGGAAAACGTCTGAAGTAGTTGAGGCAGGTAACTGGAAAAAGCAGGGCGCTGAACGCCTGTCGTCAGATGTGCTGTATCAGGCATACCTAAAAATCTTGCCGCAGTATATGGCCGACCAGGCGCCTTTCAATCTAATGCTGGGCAGTTTTATCTACTGTAGCCAACACAGTAGGAAGTATATCAACCCCTATCAGCGGGGTGACGGCACCGAAAAGACACTTCGGCAGCCGCTCTGCCGCTGCTGTCGGACAGTGGCGTAT
>NZ_JBYKYF010000215.1:365-4550 GCF_057736855.1 Sporomusa sp. | reverse complement strand
CGTATGCTTTGCCAAATGGCACGCTGTTGCCATGTATGCCCATGAGCGGCACCTATATTGAACAGGAGATGCCGAATGTCTTCAACCAGCAAATCACCGATATTTTGCAGCAGTCCCATTATTTTGATCTGATCAATATGCGAGTAGGCGAGATTGCTGCAGAAAACGGCTGGAACAATGCGCCTATTTATACAAATGCGCTGCCGGCTGCCGGGCGGCCGCCATCAACACTTGCGGTGATGTGCGGGGCAAGGATAGACAGGCTTGTCATTTTTGGCAAGGCGGTTATGCGGAGAAAATCAGCGCTGTGCTGGGCAGCAGTCCGGACGAGGGGATGCTTACTGAGGATACAAGGAAGGATTCAATTCGTATTCTGTAAGCATAGGCATTTTCGTGGGACTACGTTTTTAAAATAGCATATATAAATGATAAAAGACTATGATACCTATGCGAGTAAGTATCATAGTCTTTTGTTTTGGGTATTAACCAAGTTTATTTTTTTATTGCGAATGAGGTTAAATAGCAGGTTGTTACTTTTGTTTCAGATATGCATTGCCAATTGCATCGGCAGCAAGAATAGCGGCATATACAGTATCAGGGTTGACGCTAAATGGCTGGTTATGGATGGTTTCGCCAGGAGCGCAAGTTGCTTCGGCGACCTGACGGATTTTTTCCGGAGTGATATGCTCGACGCCAATTTCTTTAAGCGTAATAGGCAGGCCAACCGATTTGCAGAAATGCAGTACTTCCTCCAATTCACGGGATGAGCGATTTTCGAGTACTAACTGGACAAGCGTACCGAAAGCAACTTTTTCGCCATGATAAGCATGATGGGTTTCTGGCAGTACGGTCAAACCATTATGTACTGCATGTGCTGCTGCAAGCCCGGAGCTTTCAAAGCCAAGTCCGCTGAGCAGTGTATTCGCTTCCACTACTTTTTCTACAGCTTCGGTAGCTACACCTTGATCCAGTGCTAATTTGGCATGTAGACCGTATTCGATTAGAATATCATAACATAACTTGGCAAGACACAGGGCGGCAGAGGTAGATAAACCGCCGGGAAGATTGCCAGCAAACGCCTTAGCGCAGGCATCAGCTTCAAACCAGGTTGCCAGGGCGTCGCCCATTCCTGCTACAAACAGGCGAACAGGGGACTTAGCAATAATGGCTGTATCTACAAGTACCAAATCGGGATTTTTGGGTAATACCAGATAGGATTCGAACACTCCATCTGGGGTGTAGATGACAGATAAAGCACTGCAGGGCGCATCCGTTGCGGCGATCGTCGGCACAATAGCAACCGGGATTTTGGCTTCGTACGCGACGGCTTTAGCAGCATCCAGTGCTTTACCACCACCAGTACCAACGACAATATTTACATCATTCTGTTTGACGATGGCTACGATTCGGTCGATTTCAGGACGTGAGCATTCGCCGCCAAATTGTTCAATGATATAACTGACATTATGCTCCTTAAAACTGGGTTCCAACACATTTTGGGTGGCTTCCAGGCCACGTTTACCACCAAGGACTAATGCCTTAGTTCCCAGGGCGGCAACATGTTTGCCGATATCACTCAAAGCGCCGGCCCCTTGCACGTAACGAGATGGAGAAATCATAATTTTGTTCATGAAAAACCCTCCTCACTGCCTCGAATGGCTATTATTACTAACAATTTTGCGCGAAGAGGGCAATTACCTGTTGGTAATTTTGCGGTATTAAGGTAGAATTTTGTCATTTTTGGTTGTTTAGTGATATGAATGTACTAGAGTTTCAGTTTTTTGAAAAGGAAAGTAGCGCAATATTTAGATTATTTTTTATAGAAAAATTAAAAAGGACAAAAAATTAATATAAATTAATTTAGAGGGAAGGATTACAATTATAAGAAGTTTGTTTTATACTAATCTAACCTGTAAAGAATGTAATCCACGAATACCAGGAGTTTTAGATTTTTTGGGGAATCTATTAATACATACGTAGCCGAGGCCATGTTGCATCACGTCCTCTTAACATGAATTTTATTTTTATGTGTATATTCATATCAAGGAGAACAACCTATATGAAAAAAACTCTAATATTTGTATTGATGGTTTTTATGACAATACTTTGGGGTTCGTCAGTGGCAACGGCAGGCCCTGCACCGGCTTTAACCAGGGTTGATATTCATGGTTTTACGGCGCAAAACTACAATTATCAGTGGCAGCTTACATCGGCCGGTAATTTCAAAAATATGCATGGCTATTCATTTTCGGGCCCGGAACTTTATCTGAATGTTATATATACTGGCATTCCAAACTGGAACCTAACTTTTATCAAGATCAATGGAACACAATACAAACATTCGCAACTTTTTGAGCGACAATTTCTTATAACTGACAGAGGCGGCATTGTTGGCGGGTATGAGGTTATCTACAAAATACCGCCTACGTATCTGGGTGCGTCTAACACTATTGTTGTTACCTCCAGCGGAATAAATCGTGGATCAGGAGGCAGCATAGCAACCAATATAACATTTATAAAATAACGGAAATAATAGAGACAAATACCTCAAACACAAGCTTTAAATGAAAAACGGGTTAGATAGGATGATTACTATGGAATATCGAGTGTTGGGAAAAACTGGGATTAAGGTTAGCGCTATTGGTATAGGCGGAGAGGGATTTGAAAATAAAAACTATGCAGAATGCGAAGCCATTATTGATTGCGCAATGAATGAAGGGATTAACTTTTTTGATATATACAATTCAAATCCGGAAGTTAGAAGTAATGTTGGTAAAGCATTAAGTAAATATCCTCGCAGCAGTTTTGTGATAGAAGGGCATCTATGCTCAACTTGGGATAATGGACAATATCGGCGTACCAGAGATAGTAAGGAAGTTGTCAGCGCCTTTGAAGACTTGTTAACAAGAATGCAGTTAGCGTATGTCGATGTAGGGATGATTCATTATGTTGATGATCACAAGGATTTTGATTGCATTTTTAACGGAGAAATCATTGCTTATGCGAAGAAATTAAAAGAGAATGGCGTGATTAAGTCTTTAGGTATATCAACACATAACACCGATATCGCTTTTAGAGCCGTGGAAACAGGCCTGATTGACGTAATTTTATTTAGTATTAATGCGGCGTATGATATGCTGCCGCCCAGTGAAGATGTAAATATACTGTTTGAAGAGAGTACATTTAAAAACAGAACATATGAGGGTATTGATCCGCAAAGGGAAAAACTCTATCACGCTTGTCAACATGCGGGTGTTGCGTTAACGGTTATGAAAGGATACGCTGCCGGAGTATTGCTAAATGATAAACAATCTCCTTTCGAAAAAGCGATGACTCCAGTACAATGCTTACATTACTGTTTAACCAGACCGGCAGTGGCATCTGTAATGGTTGGCGTATCTAATACCGAGCAAATACTCGCAGCAACCGCCTATGTCACGGCAAGTAATGAAGAAAAAGATTATAGTGAGCTGCTGGCTAATGCACCAAGGAGTTCATTTAGAGGCCATTGTATGTATTGTGGCCATTGTGCCCCGTGTTCGAAACAGATCAATATTGCCGCAGTAAATAAATATTTGGATTTAGCATTAATTCAGGCTGAGGTTCCGGAAACAGTAAAAAATCATTATGATTTACTAGAACATCATGCCAATGAATGCATAGAATGTGGGTCATGTGTAAAAAACTGTCCATTCCATGTTGATGTTATCAGCAAAATGAAACAGGCTGTTATTCTTTTTGGTAAATAAACAATGCGTAAGGTAAGTTACGAATAAGGAAAATTGGATTTAGATGCAACCAGTACCGGTAATCCATGACTGGTTAAAGGGCAATAGTCAGTTTGACTTGCCCTTTTTTTATGCATTTATTCTATGGCAATTGGTAACAATAAATAAAACAACACGGAGGGTCATAATGAAAACAGTTGCCATTGCCGGAACGTTTGATTCCAAAGGTACTGAGTTTGCTTATTTGCAGGAGATTATTCAAAGCCTAGGATTAAAGACGTTTATGATTCATACGGGAGTTTTTGAGTCAAAATTGCCAGTAGATGTTTCCAATGAAGAAATTGCTAAAGCTGTGGGAGCTGATATCAAAGCCATTGCGGCTAACAAAGACAGAGCCACGGCAACTGATGTACTTTCCCGAGGCTTGGAAAAATTACTTCCCCAACTCTATGCAGAA
>NZ_JBYKYF010000215.1:0-355 GCF_057736855.1 Sporomusa sp. | reverse complement strand
GGCGGGAGCGGGGGGACCTCACTGGTTACTCCCGGTATGCGGGCTTTGCCAATAGGGGTGCCGAAAGTGATGGTTTCTACGGTGGCTTCCGGGGATGTGTCCATGTATGTGGGTACAAGCGATATTTTTATGTATCCTTCCATTGTCGATGTTGCCGGCTTGAACTCCATTTCAACGAAAATCTTTACCAATGCAGCGCTGGCTATTGCGGGTATGGTAAAATTTGAGGTTAATAAAGTGCTGGACAAGAAACCGCTGATTGCGGCTTCAATGTTCGGGGTAACGACACCATGTGTTAACCAGGCCAGAGAATACTTAGAACAGCAAGGCTATGAGGTTCTAATCTTCCATGCCA
>NZ_JBYKYF010000214.1:0-5452 GCF_057736855.1 Sporomusa sp. | reverse complement strand
GGTTTACCGCCATCATCTGTCACTACTTCAATATCTTTAATATCTCCCCCGGCAAATCCGGTACCAAGCGCTTTCGCTACCGATTCTTTCGCGGCAAAGCGCGCAGCAAACGAAGCCGCTTGCTGCATGCCCCGGCTACGGCAATAGGCAGCTTCCTTCGCAGTGAACACCCGCTTTACAAAGGCTTCCCGCTCAATAGCTGATTTAATCCGGGATATCTCAACAATATCTATGCCAATGCCAATAATCATGATAACACCTGCCACAAAACCCAATTCAACTTCAATTATATACCAAAATTCCAAAAAGCCAAATAAAAAGCATACCATGTTATTATATCCAGATTGAATGAGAAAAGACTTGGGCTTGTGCCAAGTCCTTCACGTGACCCACGTACCATGTTATGCCATCCTTAACACCATCTGCACTAGCACCATGTAGGCATCGCGGCAGCACCTTCGTCATGTTATACCACTAGTATGATTTATAACGTCTGATGGACAAAAAATGAGGCCTACTAAAGCCTCATTCACATAGGATTCTCGCTATAGTTTTACTCTATAATCGATAGTTGCGCTGAATAAATACCTCTACCCGCCGGTTGGCCGCTCTGCCTTCACTGGTATTGTTGTCGGCAATGGGGCGGTATTCTCCATAACCAGTGGCACTAAAACGCTCTGGTGCAAGTCCGGGTTCTTCTGCTAAGAGGAATCTCATGAAATTAACCGCCCGTCGAGAACTAAGTTCCCAGTTAGAGGGAAACTCCCGGGTATTTATCGGCACGGTATCAGTATGACCAGACACGGTAACCTTCTGCGTCAACGGTTTCAACAGCTTGGCTATATGAGTAGCAAAACGTCGTGATTCAGGCCGCAATTCTGCACTACCTGAGGGGAATAATGCCGTATCTTTAATACGAATCATCAGACCATCATCGGTTAACGCTGTCGACAGATCGCCACTCAGGCCATTATCAGCAATATATTTATCCAAAGTCTTTTTTAGTTCAATCAACTGGACTGTTTCTTGCATATATGCCTTTTCATTAATGCCGCTCAGTGCCTCCATAACAGTCGGCAAATGCGGCACCGGCGGATTGGGATTCGAGCTTTCAGGCTGAATGTCCCGCGGACTGTCAAGTAACGCCGGACTGCCACTAAAGGCGATATTGAAACTTGCCTTCATTTGTTCAAACTTTTTCTGGTCGACCTGTGCAGCAGCAAATAATACAATGAACAATGCTAATAGTAATGTCAAAATATCAGAATAAGGGACAAGCCATGTCTCGTCGGCATGTTCCTCCTGATGCTCCTTCTTTAACTTTCTGCCCATTACTGATCCTCCGGCTTAGGCTTTAATGTTCCACGGACATTTTGCGGAATAAATACCAATAACTTAGATTCTATTGCCATCGGCGAATCACCGGCCTGTAATGACAATATACCTTCCACCATCATCCGTTTTAGTTCGACCTCTTCTCGTGAAAGTTGTCTTAACTTATTAGAAAATGGATGCCAAAGCACATACCCTGTAAATATACCCAGCAACGTAGCAACAAATGCTGCCGCAATGGACTGGCCTAACACATCAATATCTTCTAAATTACCCAATGCAGCAATCAGACCAATTACCGCTCCCAAAACCCCTAGCGTAGGCGCATACATGCCAGCCTGCGCAAAAACCTGAGCCCCTGCCCGGTGGCGTTCTTCCATCGCTTCGATATCGGCATCAAGTACATCGCGGACAAAATCAACATCCATACCATCAATAACCATACTCATGCCATTTTTCAAAAACGGATCTTTAATATCCTCTAAGCGGCTTTCTAACGCCAAAATACCTTCCCGCCGCGCAATTTGAGACAATTCCACAAACAAAGTAAGCAATTCAGACTTTGGAATAAGCTCCTGTTGTTTGAATAATTTTTTAATTAATGCGGGGAAATTCTTGATTTGTTCCATTGGGAATGCATTAAATATAGCAGCAACTGTACCCACAATAATAATCATAAATGCAGCCGGGTTTATTAATACATTCGGACTAGCACCTTTCAGCGCCATACCAACAAGAACAGCAGTAGCCCCCAAGGCCACACCAATAATTGTAGATTTTTCCAAATAAGAGCCCTCCCTATTACATCTCAGCTAAGTATCACTATTATATATATCGAAGATTTTTATCTGTAATTAAGCAATTCTATAAACATAAAAAAAAGTCCTGCCAAGTAGTGGCAGGTTATCATTAATTATCGTAAACTTCCTGGCAATAGACTTAAACGAAATATTCAATTCTTGCATGCGGAAAAGCAGCAGAAAGTCTGGATTCAATAAATTCTTTTATTTCTTTCATAACCTCTGGCGGATATATATACTTAACATAACCAAACTGTCCATATTTAAGCTTACGCTCACTTTCATCCATGGGCAACGTGGTCTCCGGAAACAAATCTAATATATTGTTCTTGGCTCGTTTGGTAAAACGGTGAGAAATCAGCTCAAACGTTACATCCTTCCTTGCTTCTTCGGGTAATTGGGCATCCAGGGCATCAATTAGTTTGGCATATTCCTCCTGCCAACCTGGAAAGTAAAAAATGGGCGCAATAATAAATCCCAGCGGATACCCGGCCCGCGCTACTTTACCCGCAGCCATCACCCTTTCGGCCATAGATGACGTAACATGTTCATACTTTTCGATAATGTAGGCGGCATTTAAGCTAAAACGAAACCGAGTGTGCCCGTTATGACGGGCGGTAAGTAAAGTATCCACTTGATCATGCTTAGTAACGAACCGAAACCGCCCCAGTTCTTGCCTGCCAAAAAACTCAATCGTCTTAAACAGTATACCTGTCAAATACTCAGTAGGGATGGGATCAGAAGTAGCCGCACCCTCAAACCAGGTAATCTCAGGCGCACGTTCATCAATATATCGCTGAGCCTGGGCAAAAATCTCATCAATATTGACATACACTCTAAGATAAGGCTTTTTTCCAAGCGTAGTTGCCAAATAACAATATTCACACATACTTGGGCAACTCGTATTCAGCGGCAACTGATAATGAGCCGAAGGCTTACAGCCGGCAAAACTTGTACTTTTCCTCACTCCGACCACCAAGGTACGTTTCGCTTCCCGAAACGATTCCTGCGGTGTTTTGCCGGGGATACCTGTGACCCGGTTGTGCGAACCAGTAAATTGTATCGGAACCTTCAAAGCTTGCAGTTTTTCATACAGCTCTTTTCCTAACTCATAGTCAAGTGCCTTAGGTTCAAAAAATGCACGTTTCGGCACAAAAGGTTTCATGACAGCCTATCACCTCAATACTAGTGTAAACCGCTGTCATAATTCTTACGCTATCTTACCCTATTTTTCAGATTCAAAAAGACCGAAATCATACCGTCTTTTCATTACCCTCCATTTTCCAATCATGTCCCTATCCTCGTTCGCGGCCGTTAACAATCGTAAGCGTTAAGAGTAAACAAAAGGCCCCACAAAAAGGGGCCTCATTGTACTTATACAGGCATTGCCAGCAACGTTCTAGCCTTTTCTTGCACCCAGTTCCTTATCCATAAAGAATATACCACCAGGTTTGTCACCAACCATTCTTAGTTGTGCCAAAATATCACTAGCCGCAGCTTCTTCTTCCACTTGTTCCGAAATAAACCATTGGAGAAAAATTTGAGTAGCGAGATCTTTTTCTTCCACAGCTACTTCATACAGTTTATTAATCAAACTGGTAACATGCTCTTCATGTGCCAATACCTTTTCAAACACTTCGACCGGCTTGCCATATTCAGTCGGTGGTGCTTCAATGGCCTGGATTTCAGCCTTACCACCGCGTTCCAGCAAGTAATCCAAGAGTTTTAAGGCATGCTCAGTTTCTTCCTGATATTGCACTCTTAACCAGTTTGCAAAACCTTTCAGGTTTTGCGACGTGCAATACCCGGACATCGCCAAATACATGTTGGCTGAATACATTTCTGCCCGGATGTGATTGTTGATGGCTTTTTGTACTTTTTCACTAATCATTTTTATGTCCCCTTTCAACTGTCTATTAATTTACAATTATTGTTAGTTAGTAACTTATAAACATGTCCTTTACATTATTACTTCTGACCTTGCTTTTGTAAGAGTCTGCTCCAGCTCTTCCCTAGTATGAATTGGCCGCTGGCAGGCAAAGTTCTCACAAATATAAGCAGTAGCCCGGCCACCCACTGCTTCCTGGATAGCCGTTATTGGTATTAGTTCCCGATTTTCCGATTGATATTCCGGATCATTATAGATAACTGTGGCTTCCGGCATAAACGTTGCACCAGCAAGTACCAGCATGGCCTGTACTTCAGGGTCTTCTCGCTCACCAGCAATAACAATATGGCTGGGTGCAGACAAGTAATAATCAAGCGCTAGCAAAAAATATGTATAAGCCCGCGGATACTGCTGCACTTCGTGGCTAAAACAACTAAACATATTTTCAACCATCGAAATATACTCATCATTCTCCGTTAGCCGCGCCAGTTTGAGTAAAGCCAAAGCCGCCGCCGAATTTCCAGAAGGAATAGCGCCATCATAAATTTCTTTAGGTCGCAACAACAACTCCTCACCATCATTACCGGTAAAAAAGAAGCCGCCATTTTCTTTATCCCAGAATAACTCAGTAAGCTCTTTGCTGATCGCCAATGCCTGGCGTAAATATTTCGGATTAAAGGTGGTTTCATAGACCTCCAGCAAGCCCCAGAGCAAAAAAGCATAATCGTCAACATAGCCCAAATACGCCGCCTGACCATCACGGTAGCGGGCCAATAACCGCTTCCCATTCTCGGCAGTCAGTTTGCTGAAGATAAATTCTAACGCCCGTTCAGCAGCCTTCACATAATCTTCCCGCTGTAACACTCTTGCCGCCTTGGCCAATGCGGCAATCATCAGTCCATTCCAGGCTGTCAAAATCTTATCATCCTTAAATGGATGTATCCGTTGCTCGCGAACCTGATAGAGCTGCTTTCTGGCTTCAGCCATCTTAGCCTCAAGCTCATGGATATCCAAATTATGCTTAGCAGCATAGTCATATAAGTCGTGGGAAATCAGATTCAGAATGTTGGTTCCAGCCTCAAAATTACCCTCTGGCGTGACATTATATACATCGGCAAACAATTCCCCAAGTTCTGAACCCAATATTTCTATAATCTCCTGTCGTGACCAAACATAAAACTTGCCCTCTACTCCTTCAGAATCTGCATCTTCGGCTGAATAAAACGCCCCGCCAGGACTAGTCATATCCCGCATCACATACGAAATTATTTCCCTGGCAATACGAGCAAAATCCGGATCATGGGTACACTGGTAGGCTTCCATATAGGCGTAACATAAAAGCGCATTATCATACAGCATTTTTTCAAAATGCGGTACCAGCCATTTGTTGTCGGTAGAATAACGGGCAAACCCGTAACCCAAATGGTCATAA
>NZ_JBYKYF010000213.1:0-5461 GCF_057736855.1 Sporomusa sp. | reverse complement strand
ATGTTGAGGCAGTTCCAGTTGTAGAACTGGTTACCCCAACATTTAGTATAGAGCCGAAACATCAAGCAATTTTTAGAACCCAGTATGTTAGAGCTGCTCGAAAAAAACAAAAAAAAACCGCTTAAAGCTATGTTTAAGCGGGCTTTTGGTCTGGTCCGAAATTGGGTCTATGAACATATACTTTCTTAAGATCTTGGTGTTGCTAATTGATATAATCTGCTAGGCCGTCCTCTCATGGCTGCATACTCTTCACCAGCATACTCGACTAAACCAACTTTCGTGAGACTGGCTATAATCCTGCGGACATTCCGTTCGGTAACCGACATTTGAGCTGCCAACTGGGAAGTAGAAAACCTCCCGCCTCCCATACGCTGTACAATGCTTTCAATTTTGCGGTATGTCTTAATACCCACACTGGCTTGATTCAACTTCTTCAGCAATTCTGTATCGTTGGAATAAAACTCATAATTCAATGCCCTGTCACGTCGATTTACTTCCACCATTTTTCCATCATCCTGCACAATAACAATTTGGGCTTCCTGTTGTCCTTTCGTATTGCGCAGCGCTCGATGGGCATTGATCTCCGCCGCAAAAACCGTTTCACCAAAACCAATACCTGCGGTAATCGGAACATCCGTATTAACTGCCAGTCGCATTCGCTCAATCGTATCCTGCAGTAAGGTGATTTCCCGTTCTACCGCACCGCGGGAACTAAAAATTTCATATACACCTCGGCCTTTGTCCAGAAGATAACCATCCAAACCCTTGCATAGCGGCAATAAAATCTCTTTCAGCTTTAATTCTAAATATTGTAAACCATAAGAAGTCTTGGCCTTTTCAACGATCTCTCCATAATTGCCAATTTCAATAACGACTAACCCTACTTGGGTATTTTTAAAGTACGATGACTTCACTTTTTCCATAATAATTTTTAGCGACTGATAAATTTCCCTTTCAGTCAAAGTAAAATGATAGACAGGAACCCCTTCTTCATGCATCGCATGCATAACACTCCGCAGAGCAGTGATAACTCCATCAATTTTACCTGCCCGCCATAGAGTAAGATGAAATTGGATGATTTCTTCCGGATTATACTGACGATTATAATACTTAATATAAATATCGTGCCAAGGTATTCCGGTTGCATGCAGTAATTTTTCGATATCCACTTCACCTTCAACAATATCCACTGAGATACGCTGCAACACTACGTTATGATCAAAAGCCATCTGCAGGCAACACTGATAGAATCCTCCGCCCATGGTTTGGCAATACGCCACAGTGTCTGTCGCTTCCAGGTACTCCCCGGCAATAATATACGGTACCGGACCAGAAAACAACCAGCCTTTTACCTTGTCGCGGTTTCTCTGCAAGATGAATTGGATTTCATTTTCATCTTCATAGGCAAAGGGGACACATTTCATCTCAGGATAACATTCTTCAGCTACCTGTAGTATCCTTTCTACACTGCTTTGCGGACCAATTACGCCAATCCTATACATCCCATTACTCCTTGGGAACGAGAGATAGTTTTTCCCCCGTTCCATTCTGTTTGTTCCTGGTTTATTGTTGACTCATCCGTAAAAACCTCAACAGCGACTTGTTTAACCTTCTACTTTGACCGTTAATAAGCATAAACGCTAAAAGCCATTACGCTTCCCTGATAGTACCGTTAGTACCTATGATCACAACCTGCCAGGGAATCCTCTTACCACTAGCTACCAATGCCTCGTTAGCGGCATTAGCTATACCACCGCAGCAAGGCACCTCCATCCTGATTACCGTTAGGCTCTTAATGTCATGTAGCTTCAGTATCTCTGTTAGCTTAGCGGCATAATTGACCTTATCCAGCTTGGGACAACCAATAACTGTAATCTTGTTACGCATAAACTCAGCATGCAGGCTTGCGTAGGCATAAGCCGCACAATCAGCGGCTACCAATAGATGTGCATGGTCAAAGAAAGGAGCAGTTACCGGTACTAATTGCAATTGACAAGGCCATTGGCGCAATTCTGAATTGACAGCGCATGCTTCCTTAGAACTACCAGATTCTTTTTTCATTTCCTTGACGGTGTTGCCAGGACAGCCACAGGCTAGTCTGGGAAAATCAACTGGTGACTTACTACTCTCAATGCGTTCTTTCACAGCTTCTTCATCAAAGGCTACTGCTTCCCGCTCAATGATGCTAATAGCTCCTCTGGGACAATCTGGCAAACAAGCACCGAGACCATCACACAAATTATCTGACACCAGTCTAGCCTTTCCATCCATTAGTTGTAAAGCCGCCTCATGGCATGCTCCAATACAAGTTCCACACCCATCACATCTCTCTTCGTCTATGTTAACAATTTTCCGTAACATATATATTTTCTCCTTTACCCTGTTTTACTTCCGCCTACTTATTCTCTTGTCAGCCTTACAAATATATGGCAATGACTTGACCGTTGAAAATTATCTCTTATTTAACTATAGCATATAACAAGCCATACGCCTCGTCAGTGACCAGAATCACATGATGTTGCTAACAGAAAAAACAAACTGAAGCTTTTACTGACTTAACCATCTGCAATGTAAGCTATCACTATAGGTGTGATGATGTGGCTAAAGGTGATTAACCCGCTCTAAGATCCTACTTGAAAAGCAGATGATCTTGGGGCGGGTTAGCCATTAGAATCAAACGTTTAGAGATCTAGGTTTTATATAAGACTTTGCCGCCTGTCTGGCTATCAATGACAGCCAGAACAACAGCCCCCACATTCTCCCCGGCTCATGGCAGCGTCACAACCAGTCATAGATGATTGCGTCATTTGGGCCGGAGCCGTTACTGAGAGCACCTTGGTTAATGTATCTTCGCCACATTCAGGACAACATGTCCCTGGTTTGTTAGTGCCCATTTTTTGCAATAATTCCACCGTTTTACCACATTTTTTACATGAATATTCGTATATTGGCATCCAGAATCCGCTCCCTTCAGTATCCAAAATTAGTCTTACATGTATTATGAGTATTTCTTTTGTTATTGGTAAATTCCTGCTTGTGTAATGCTATTAAACAAGACGTATAAGCATTTCATGGAAAGAACTAAAGAAAACCTGCAGCCAATGTCTGGTTGCAGGTCAACTCTATCCTAGCCATTCTATTTGTGTTTATCCGTCTAAAAGCTATTTCTTCCCAATGGTTTTCCACAACCGTACTCCATTCCTTTGTCAATATTGCGTTTAAAACCAATTGCTTGTTGGCCGCTGGCCATTATCTTAGACAAGATTACCCATCTAGGTATAGCCGCTGCTTATCATGTACCCCCCCTTTGATAAAAATGTAATGTATAGTTTCTAGTTTATCCTGTACATTCCTGCCTTATCCTGTTATAATTTCGCTAATACCCATATTTTGGAGTATATAAACAAAAAAATTGCCAAATACCTTGGATTGTAATAAATTAATTTTTTTTACACAAGACATGGTATATAATTGTATTCAATGTTGGATTTTTTATAATCCAAATCAATAAGCCAATACACAAATTTACATGTTGTAGCAAGGGGAGCAGCCTTATGAAATTTTTAGTTCCGCAAACATTACGTAATAAGATGATTGTCTTTACTGTAATCATTGTCAGTGTGCCCATCTTTCTGATCGGATATCTGATCAAACTAGAGACAGAATCAGCCTTGCTGGCAGAAAAACAATCCAAATTATTTGGTATTGCCGCTTTGTTGGATATGTACCTTGGCGAAGGCTTTGATGACATATTAATGAAACATAATGCCCAGACTGCCGACAAAGCCACTCAGATACAAGTATTAAATCAGGCGTTAAAGCAATATACCGACACGTTAGCCGAAGCTTATCCTGGGATTGGAGCCGGCTACTATAGCCGGAAACTGGATGCCATTATTACCTATGGCCCCAGTAGTAAATATTCAGATAAAGTTGGCATTGCTATCGCTCCCACACACCCTGGCCGCGAGGTTATGAGTACTGGCAAACAACAGGTGGCGTTTGCGCCCATGGTCAGGGGAGACATTATGAACGCCATGCTGCCGATTGTAAGGCATGGCGAAATTATTGGCTATATTTGGGCAAATGAACTCACCGATGACATCTATGCCCAAATGGCGACAATGGATCGCAATATCTACCTGACAGTAAGCCTTGGTATGATTGTCAGTTTGCTATTGTTTCTTTGGCTAAACCGAGGCTTTATTCGTGATATTGACGTAATAAAAAATGGTTTAGAAAAGTTGCGTTTTAACCTAAGTCACCGTCTTCCTATCCTGGAAGGCGAAATGGGACAAATCACCCAGGCTATCAATGATATGGCCCATTCCTTACTGAACGCCCAAACGTTAACTCAAAATATTATGCAAAGTATGGCCGATGGTGTTATTACCGTTGATATTAACGGCACAATAAGCAGTGTCAACAAATCGGCTGAAATATTAACCGGCTATACTTGCGCCGAAATTATCGGTAAGTCTTATAAAGAAATCTTTTGCGAAGGCAGGCACTTCCACAGTTTATTACTGGATACCCTGGAGACAGGAACAAACTATATCGGCATTGAGATGGACTACCCTGTTAAAGATAAGAGTATTTATGTGAGTATTAGCACCACGCGCTTAAAAGACAGTACCGAAAAAATTATTGGCGCAGTTGTCGTATTTAAAGATTTAACGGAAAAACATCGGCTGCAAGCACAAATGCATCGCGCCGAACGGTTAGCATCCTTGGGTGAATTAATGGCTGGTGTTGCCCATGAGATACGCAATCCGCTCACCGCAATCAAAGGATTTGTGCAATATTTACAAAACGCCGACAGTGAAGCCGAACGTCAGGAATATATGCCAGTGATTATCAAAGAAGTGGATCGGGTAAATCGTGTTATTGAGACCCTGTTATATTTTTCCCGCCCCTGCAAAACCAACTATCTGTTAGTGGATATTAATGAATTAATCGAAGAAACACTGATTTTGATTAAAAATACGGATACGAAACATCGATTAGAATTCAAATTGGAGCTTGATAAAACAATCCCGCGAATCGAGGGTGATGCCGAACAGCTTAAGCAGGTTTTGCTTAATCTATTAATCAATGCGGTGCAAGCCATACCCTCCCAAGGAATCATCGAAATTACTACCTGGCGGGAAACTAGCAATTTTGTGCATATAAAAATAACAGACACTGGCTGCGGAATTAGTCAGTCAGACCTAGATAAAATTTTTGACCCCTTTTTCACAACCAAAGCCGCCGGAACCGGCTTAGGATTGGCGGTAGTGCAACGAATCATTAACGCCCATTATGGACAAATTGATATCCAAAGTAAAGTCGGCCAAGGCACTGCCGTAACATTACAGATTCCGGTTATACATCCTGGAGGTGACACCAATGAACAACAACTATACTGTCATGGTAGTAGATGATGAAGACAGTGTGCGCAAATTATTATCGGCGGTTTTAT
>NZ_JBYKYF010000212.1:0-5506 GCF_057736855.1 Sporomusa sp. | reverse complement strand
ACACTTTCAGGGTATCCTTGCGGTTTTGGCATATGTTGCCATACTTCTTCTGAAGTAAAGGTCAGTACTGGAGAAACCATAACTACCAAAGTATTAAGGATTTCGTACATAACCGTTTGCGCCGCACGTCGTTCGATAGAAGCAGGCAATGCAGTATAAACACGATCTTTGAGAATATCAAGATAAATGGCACTTAGATCAACCGTACAGAAATTATGAATGGTGTGGTAAAGCAGGTGATACTCATAGTCCTCATACGCCTGGGTAACTTTTTCCCTTACTTGTTCCAACCGCATCAGCGCCCAGCGGTCAATCTCCAGCAGGTCACTATAAGCCACTTTGTCAGTGTCAGGATTAAAGTCCTGTAAGTTGCCTAAAATATAACGGAATGTATTACGAATCTTACGGTATACTTCGGCTAACTGTTTCAGAATTGGATTGGAAATTCGGATATCTGCTTTATAATCAGCCGATGCCACCCAAAGGCGAAGAATATCAGCACCATATTGTTTAATGACTTCCTGCGGATAAATGACATTGCCAACTGATTTAGACATTTTTCGGCCTTCGCCGTCAACAACAAAACCATGGGTCAATACTCCCTTATATGGCGCTGTGCCACGAGTGGCCACTGAAGTTAACAGCGAAGACTGGAACCAACCGCGATGCTGGTCACTGCCTTCCAAATAAAGGTCAGCAGGCCATTGCAGCTCTTCGCGTTGCTCTAATACAGCAGCATGACTGGAACCACTGTCAAACCATACATCCATAATATCACTTTCTTTGCGGAATTCGTTATGTCCGCAGTGAGGGCAAACAAAGCCATCAGGCAGTATCTCTTTCGCTGTTCTGCTCCACCAGGCATCTGATCCTTCCTTACGGAAGATTTCTTTAATCGCATCAATCGTTGTATCATTAATGATATGTTCATTGCATTTTGTACAATAGAAAATAGGAATCGGCACACCCCACACCCGCTGCCGAGAAATGCACCAGTCATGACGGTCAGCGACCATGTTATGAATCCGTTCTCTACCCCAAGAAGGAATCCATTGAACATCATTGTCAATGGTCTTAAGTGCTTCTTCCCGGAAACCATCTACAGAAGCAAACCATTGCTCGGTAGCACGGTAAATTATGGGGTTTTTGCAACGCCAGCAATGCGCATATTGATGTTTTATGGAGCCCTTGCCAAGCAATAAGCTGCGTGCAGCTAATTCTTTGATGATAGGCACGTTAGCGTCATGTACAAATAAACCTTCAAATTTTCCAGCCTCAGATGTAAATTTACCCGTATGGTCAACCGGGTTGATAACCGGCAAACCGTATTTCATACCCACCTCAAAGTCTTCCTGACCATGTCCAGGGGCGGTATGCACACACCCGGTACCGGCCTCAAGCGTAACATGGTCTCCTAAGATGATCGGGGATTCACGCTCAAAGAAAGGATGGCTAAAGATCATACCTTCAATAGCGGCACCTTTCATTGTCGATATAATAGTATATTCACCCAGATTATTGGATTTGACAACAGTTTCTATCAAATCGCTTGCCAGCAAATAGATTTCATCCCCAATTTGCACCCAAGCATATTCAATATCGGGATGAACACAAATCGCCACGTTAGCGGGCATGGTCCAAGGCGTAGTGGTCCAGATAACGGCATAGACTTTCTCGCTGTTTATACCCAGCGGTAAATTACCCTTATCATCGATCAGCGGAAATTTAACATAAATCGAGTGAGATTTTTTTTCAGCATATTCAATCTCAGCTTCGGCCAAAGCCGTTTCACACGAAGTACACCAGTAAACAGACTTCAAACCTTTATAAATGTAACCTTTTTTCGCCATTTCACCAAAGACTTCAATTTGTTTGGCTTCATATTCAGGATATAAAGTCACATAAGGGTTTTCCCAATCACCAGCAACTCCTAACCGTTTGAAGTCTTCCCGCTGTAAGTCAAGGCACTTAAATGCATATTGTTTACACTCCCGCCGTAACTCCAAAGGATCAAGTTCATGCCGGTTTAACCCTAGAATATTGATGGCTGCATGTTCAATTGGCAGGCCATGGGTATCCCAACCCGGTACATATGGCGAATCAAAGCCACGCAATGACTTATATTTAACAATTATATCTTTTAATATTTTGTTTAATGCAGTGCCAATATGAATATTTCCGTTGGCATAGGGCGGGCCATCATGCAAGATAAACTTGGTTTTCCCCTTGTTTTTGGCAACTTTTTTGTCATAAATCTGGTTATTACGCCAGTATTCTAGAATTTCCGGCTCACGTTCGGGGAGATTTGCGCGCATAGGAAATTCAGTCTGCGGTAAATTAAGCGTTTTGCTATAATCCAAAATTCACACCTCCGTAAAAATAAAACACAATAAAATAAAAGCTCTCATCCCTAAAGGGACGAGAGCATTAATTCCCGTGGTACCACCCTATTGGCTAATAAAGCCACTTACGACGCGATAACGAGCGTTACACGGCGAAGCCTACTGTAAAGTTCGGTTCGCAGTTCAGGAGTGATCGCGAGCCACGACTTTGGTTACCAGGCTTACACCAGATCCTGGTTCGCTGTAAACCGCCACCTAGGCTAGTCTCCGTCATTACTGATAAAATATTAGTTTATATAAAATAAATATTAGCTTATACGCAATATATTATACATGATTGACGAACAAAGTCAAATACCGGCAGATAAATTGTTCAAAAAATCCTCTTTAGTAATACCAGCGATTTTGATCATTTTTGAACGATTCTTTTGTCCGCCGACTATACTGACAGCACTTTTAGGCAACCCCATGTGTGTCGCGATAAAAGCCTGGCAGGCAGCATTAGCTTCGCCGTCAACTGGTGGCGAAGTCAGATTGATTTTCAAACTGTCGCCCATAACTCCAGTAATGGCATTCTTACTCGATCGGGGCTGAACACGCACCTTAACAATAATACCATCAGCTAATTCTATAATATCAAGGTCATTTACATTGATGGTAAGACTAGTTTTCGTCTTCTTCGGCATTGTTAAGCATTTCCATCTGGGCTTGTAATAAGGTGCGCAACCTGGTACGGAAAATTTGTGACTGTTTTTGCAATTCTTCTGCTTCGCCAGTTAGTTTGCGAACTTTAGCTATGGCCTCATCCACCAATTTTTGGGCACGAATCTCAGCTTCTTTAATAATAAGTTCAGTTTCTTTTTTGGCATTGAGCTTAACTTCTTCGGCCGTTTCTTGAGCAATGACCAGTGTGCTGTGAAGAGTATTCTCCATATGCTGATAATGTTCGAGTTTACTGTTAAGCCGTTCAATAGTCTCTTTCAAGTCCATATTTTCCCGATACAAGGTTTCATAATCCTTTATCACCTTGTCAAGAAATTCATCAACTTCTTCTTCGTTATAGCCGCGAAAGCTGCGTTTAAATTCTTTGTTATGAATTTCCAACGGTGTAAGCATAAGTAACTCCCCACCCTCTTATATAAATCGTCTAAGTAAAATACTATAGCGCCCTTTTTTGGTCTGACCAGGAATTTCAACTACCTCTACGCGACCCCGACCGCGAATAGAAATAACATCACCCACTTTTACGGCTTGTGATGCACTTTTAGCTTCCTGCCAATTCAGTTTTACTTTTGCGGCCGCAATATCATCAGCCATCCTGGTGCGAGATACACCATATCCCGCAGCTGCTACTGCATCAAGTCGTAAGGAAGCAACGGTTGCCCGGATCTCTTTAACCTTTTCCTCTTTGGCAGGAATTTCTTCAAAATCTGCAAAAGCCACAGTTACAGAAGCCTTACCAACCTCTGATAGATGTTGCACTATATAGGGTGCTATGGTTTCATCAACCACTACATAGCACGCTTCACCAGCCATAATTATATCGCCCAGCACTTCCCTTTTTATTCCCAGGCCAGTCAAGGCTCCAAGGATATCGCGATGTGACAGGCGGCTGTAACGACCATCCCATGTTATGACAATTACACGTAAAGAAAAGTCCAATGAATTTGCATAATCCAAGAAATCAGTATCGACAAACGCTACTTTTACCCGTTCAGCGCCAGTATACCCGCCCCAGGTTTCCATTGTCAGCCGGTCATAGTGGGCGGTAATGGTTTCAGCAATACTTTGGCCATACGGGTCAAGAAATTCGCTTACCTTGTATTTACGATTTTTAATCGCCGCTTCCGCTAAATCTAGAAGCCTGGCCGCTAGTTCAGCATCCCCTGATGACCGATAATACCGTAAGATTTTATCCCTTTCACTCATTAGCTTCTCCCCATCTCACGAGAACGGTTAGTAGCAGCCATAACGGCATCGATAAGTGCGGCACGTACCCCATTTTGCTCTAATACATGAACACCGGCAATAGATGTTCCCCCCGGAGATGTCACCATATCTCGCAAAATGGCAGGATGTTGACCAGTTTCAAGTACCATCTTGGCAGCCCCCAGAAGCGTCTGAGCAGCAAGCAAAATAGCGGTCTGACGGGAAAGACCGACCCGAACTCCGGCATCAGCAAGCGCATCAATCAGAACAAACGCATAAGCCGGGCCGCTGCCTGACAAACCAGTAACAGCATCCAGAGCATCTTCACTGACAGTAACTACTTTACCCACTGCACCAAATATTTGAGCAACAGGCTCACTGACTGCACTCGTTACATATTTACCCAGCGCCATAGCCGACATGCCCTCGCCGACAGCAACTGGAGTATTGGGCATAACACGAATTATCGGCACCTCAGGTAATTTCTCTTGTAATGCAGCAATAGTTATTCCGGCTGCCACAGATACCACCACTGTAGTTTTAGCTACCACCGGCGCAATAGTCTCCAAAACATCGCTCAGTACCTGAGGTTTCACCGTTAAAAATAATATATCCGACTGTTTAGCTAATTCCTGGCTATCCTGAGTAGTTGACACCATAAAAGTGCTACGCAGATAATCCAGACGCTCGGTGGCAACATCACTTACTACTAATTGGGACGGTGCCACTAATCCGGCATCTACTATGCCGCGAATAAACGCCTCCGCTATGGCGCCGCCGCCAATAAAACCTACTTGTTTGTTTGTTAGCATATTTCCTCCGTCTGGTAAATCAAGCTATTTTATTTTATAACCCATGGCTTTAGTGTCCGATCATCGGCATCTTCCCGCGGGCTATAAGCGACATCTACATTATTGGGAGCACAAAGAAAAATATTATGACCAACCTTTTGAATTTGACCGTTGAGCGCATAGGTTGTACCACTGATAAAATCAATCATTCGTTTAGAAATTTCAGGATCTGTATTTTCAAGATTGACTACCACCGGCTTGCGACTTTTTAGATAATCGGCAATATGCTGTGCATCATCAAAAGAAAAGGGTTCAACCACCATAACTTTGACTTGTTTGGTTTGTTGCGGGTTCTGTGAAGTCATTGGTAACGATACCACATTGTTATTATTCTTTTGTTTGGCCTTTACATCAGTTTCTTCCTGTTTTGGGCGTTCATCTTCT
>NZ_JBYKYF010000211.1:0-5516 GCF_057736855.1 Sporomusa sp. | reverse complement strand
TGTTGAGGCAGTTCCAGTTGTAGAACTGGTTACCCCAACATTTATTATAGAGCCTTTATTATGCGATAACTGTGTGCGGCCGTTATATGCTAATAATACCCATACTGGCTGGCCAATTTTGTACTCTGGCAAGCAGGTTGCGCCATTCAAGCGGTGTCAGAATGGTTTGCCCAGGTTCCAGAATATGAGCGGGAATGCGAAAGTTTTCGGCACTGCCTAAGCTCGTACCAGATAAATCGCCGCCATAGGCGGAAATGGCGATTCGGTCAATTTTTTTGATAGGTAAAGTTTGGCTGAGGAAAAAGTCTTTACTCACAATGGCTCTCATCAAAATTTCCTCCTCCTTAATATATTTCAGTATAATTATTTCTTAATAATTGTTATTTATAAAATTATAACAGATACTGTTCCAATATGAAAGTGTTTTATTGCAATTTGGAAAAATAAGAAAGACACCCAGCGGGTGCCTTTCTATGTCGGAGTTATAGCGGGTTACAGGGACGATGAAATCTAGGTGAACACTGACGAGGATTACAGTGCCGCGGATTGCAGCGTGGAAAACATTGTCGTGGGAAACATTGCCTGGGAAAACATCCCTGCGGAAAACACTGTCTGGGTAAACAGTAATAATTTGGAGAGCATTGACGAGGCGAACATAAACGAGGAGAGCATTGCTGAGGCGAACATTTCCGCGGAGAGCATAGCCTGGGGAAACAAGTACTAATAGCAGGGTTGCAACTGGTAACGATTCGATCATCGTTTTCATCTCTGTCGGAGTCGGTGTCGGTGTCCCAATCATCCCAGTCATTCCAATCATCCCAGCCGTCCCAGTCATTACGGTCGTCGATTTGCGGGTTTTCCCATTTGGGGTTCTTATATTTGTCATTACTCATTAATTAGTCATCCTCCCATTTTCCTGTATATGGGTTATACGAACAGTCTGCAGGTGCCGCATACCAGCTTTTCTGCGGATCTTGGCCTTGCGCAAGCGGACGGCAGTCAGGGCAGGCATAACGGTATTCACAATCCTGACACTTAGATATACTGTCTTTGGAGGTTTGCCAGCAGGTTACAAGCGGCGGTGCGCTAATTATAGCGGCAAGCGGTGTGGTTAGTATATTACCGCAAATTTGATTTCGGGCAAAAATACATGGAATAACATCACCAGTCGAGGTGATCGCTAAGCGACCTGCCAGGCAGTTGTGAAAGTGTAGTGCTTTGGAAAAAGATTCTGGATCGGTAAAAAACGGCGGTTTGATCGGTGGTTTTGTATAACTTTGGGGCAAGAGTTCCAAATCATCGCCGCGACCAGTAGGGCGGACAACATCTGGTGGGGTAGCCTCAACCCCAAGTTCAGACAAAAGCTTCATGATATTTTCTGCTTCCCCTTCATTAGGTTTCATGATAATAGAAGCAATGCGCAGCTCAATTCCTTTATCGAGGATTTTTTTGATAGCAGTCATGGTTTTGTCAAAACTGCCAGGATGCAGCGTAATTTGATCGTGAATTTCTGGGGTAGCAGCATAAATAGTGGTTGCAATGCTGACTGCATATTGCTTAAAAAAATCAATACAGTCATCATCGACTAAGGTGGCGTTCGTGAATATTTCAATGAATTCATAGCTTTCTTCGCGGGCTTTGATGACTAATTCACGCCACTTGGGGTACAACAGCGGTTCTCCGCCAATAAGCTGAATTCCATGGGCGCCGGCCTGGCGAGCCTCGGTAACTAATTCCAGCCAGCGGGTATGTGGTACGCAATCGGTTGTTATTTGCGGACTGCTACCAGAATAACAATGTAGGCAACGATTATTACAGGTTGATGTAAGCTCAAGCCAAATAGATTCAAGCTTTGGTTGGTAAGGGGGAAGAGTCCAGGTTTTTCTTACAGCCGGAAGGTCGTAATACATTGCACCAAGTCCTTTGGCAGTCAATTTATCTAGAAAAGCTAAGTACCGCTTGCCGTCAGTGGAGTTCATATCCATTATTTCTTCTAAGGATGAGTTTTGGCAGGCTTTCAGTAGTTCCACCGCGCCTCGGTTGATAGAATATACCCGGCCTGACGCAAAGTCATAGATAGCACCTCGCGCTTTTCCTTCAATGAGCACACTTTCGGCTTTTAGATGGTAATACAACTAGACAGCCTCCTTTAGCGTGGCGCTCATATCCTGAGAATTCTTTCAGGATACGGTAAAGACGGCTTGTGCAGTTACATAAGGTTTGCACAGCCGTTTATTTGTTGTTTATACATAATATGCAAGCCGATAAATAGATGTCAGTTTTAATTGCAATTTATATAGAAGCTTAGGCTGATGGGTTTGTTAAATATAAGCTTGAAGCTGTTGACAAATATAAAATTATGGTTTATAATAAATTTCGTCGTTGAACAATACGCGGAAGTAGCTCAGTGGTAGAGCATCGCCTTGCCAAGGCGAGGGTCGCGAGTTCGAATCTCGTTTTCCGCTCCATAGTATATATAGACCCAGCACTTTTAGCTGGGTTTTTTGCTTATATCTTGTCTTTGATATTTACTTATGGTATGATATTATTCATGACATTGCTACATTTATGGATGCTGGACAAGAGTAAAAGTCGGAATTCCAGGTAAACCATAAAATTTATGTCAATAATGGGAATACTGTGATAATGGACTGTGTTGCTAGCGAATAAGCTATGTCAGCAGTTAATTTAATAAGGAGGAAATACATAAATGAAGGTAACAGCGGAAAGAATAGACAATCATAAAACAGTACTCAATCTTGAAATCCCACAGGCTGAAGTAGCCAAGGCTGTGGAAAAAGCTTATCGTAAACTGGCTAATCAAATTAACATTCCTGGGTTCCGCAAAGGCAAGGCTCCGCGCAAAATAGTAGAAATGCGAGTTGGTAAAGAAGCGCTTCTGGATGAGGCTTTTGAAATCTTGGCTCCAGCAGCTTATAATAAGGCGCTGGCCGAACAGGGGATAGAACCTGTTAGCCGTCCGGAAATTGAGGTTGTTACCTTAGCCGAAGATCAGCCGTTAGTATTTAAAGCAACTGTTATTAAAAAGCCAGAAGTAACATTAGGACAATATAAAGGGCTTGAAATTGAAAAAACTGTGCCAGAAATTACTGATGCTGACGTAGATAATGAACTTGAAAGAATTCGCAATCGTAATGCTAAAATGGTCGTAGTGGAAGATGCTGAAATTAAGCAAGGCGACTTAGCAATTATAGATTTTAAGGGTTATGTTGACGGGGTTCCATTTGATGGCGGTGAAGGCAAAAGCTATCCGCTGGAAATTGGTTCTGGCAGCTTTATCCCAGGGTTTGAAGATCAGTTAGTTGGTGCTAAATCAGGAGAAGAACGTGAAGTAAAAGTAACTTTCCCGCAAGATTATTTTGTTGCTCATTTGGCAGGAAAAGAAGCTACGTTTACTGTAAAGATTCACGATATCAAACGTAAGGAACTGCCTGAACTGGATGATGAATTTGCTAAAGAAACCAGTGAATTTGATACTCTGGCGGAATTAAAAGCCGATATCAGGAATAGGTTAGAACAGGCTGCAAAAGTAAGAGCAGAACATGAGTTCCGTACGGCAGCTATAAAAACAGTAGTTGATAACGCTACCATTGATATTCCTGAAGTAATGGTTGAAAACCAAATCGATGTTATGATTCAAGACTTTGATATTAGCTTGCAACAACGCGGGATGAAACTTGATAAATATCTTGAATATACTAAAATGGATATAGCTACCCTGCGTAATAACTACCGCGAGTCGGCGTTATATAATGTGAAAACCGACCTGGTATTAGAAGCTATCGTAAAAGCGGAAGGTCTAACTACCAATCCGGAAGAAATGCAACAGGAAGTTGAGTCCATGGCAGCGAAATATCAAACTACACCCGAAGAGATTATCAAAGTAATTCGTGAAACCGGTCGATTCCAGGCGCTGCAAGATTCGGTATTACGTAAAAAAGCTGCCCAACTAATAATTGACAGTGTAGCAACAAAATAATTTGAGTTTGAGGTGATTTGTCATGCCCTATGTGCCAATTGTGGTAGAGCAGTCTAATCGTGGTGAGCGGGCGTATGATATTTACTCACGGCTATTAAAGGACCGTATCGTATTTATCGGTGGACCAATAGATGACAATGTGGCTAACTTGGTCATTGCGCAGCTACTGTTTTTGGAGTCAGAAGATCCAGACAAGGATATTCATGTATATATTAACAGTCCTGGCGGGGTAGTAACCGCTGCTCTGGCTATGTATGATACCATGCAATATGTTAAACCAGATGTATCCACTATTTGCATAGGTCAGGCTGCTAGCGCTGGTGCGCTCCTGTTGGCTGCTGGTACTAAGGGTAAGCGTTATGCGCTTCCGAATTCCCGGATTATGATACATCAGCCGCTTGGTGGTGCACAAGGGCAGGCTACTGATATCGAAATTCACGCCCGGGAAATACTTCGTATGCGTGAACACCTAAACCAAATTCTTGCTCGCCATACCGGTCAGCCTTTGGAAAAAATTCAAAACGATACCGAACGGGATTTCTTCATGTCCAGTGAGCAGGCGAAAGAATATGGCCTTATTGACGCAGTAGTGGTGCGGGGTGACAGACATAAGGAGACTCCCAAGTAGAGAGGTGGTAATATGTTGAAATTTGGGGATGACCGGGGTCAACTCAAATGTTCCTTTTGCGGCAAACTGCAGGAACAAGTAAAAAAGCTTGTTGCTGGGCCAGGTGTATATATATGTGATGAATGCATAGAGCTATGCAATGAAATCATTGAGGAAGAACTGAGCGAAGACATGGATGTCGAACTCAGAGATGTTCCCAAGCCTAAAGAAATAAAAGAAATTCTGGATCAGTATGTCATTGGTCAGGAAGAAGCCAAGAAGACACTGGCCGTTGCCGTGTATAATCATTATAAACGAATCAATCTTGGGGTAAAAATGGATGATGTCGAACTACAAAAGTCGAACATCATCATGCTTGGCCCGACTGGCAGTGGTAAAACGCTGTTAGCGCAAACCCTGGCTAAGATTCTTAATGTTCCTTTTGCTGTAGCTGACGCAACCTCATTGACGGAAGCCGGTTATGTAGGTGAGGATGTAGAAAACATTCTGTTAAAACTCATTCAGGCCGCCGATTATGATGTTGAGAAAGCGGAAAAAGGGATTGTTTATATTGATGAAATAGATAAAATTGCCCGCAAATCAGAAAACCCTTCCATTACGCGTGATGTTTCTGGCGAAGGAGTGCAGCAGGCTCTCTTGAAGATTCTTGAAGGCACAGTAGCCAGTGTGCCACCGCAAGGTGGCCGCAAACATCCCCATCAGGAATTTATTCAAATAGACACTACCAACATTCTCTTTATTTGTGGCGGAGCTTTCGATGGCATTGATAAGATTATTGGTGCCAGAACCGGCAAAAAGTCTATGGGCTTTGGTGCCGAAATTCGTAGCAAAGAAAAGAAACAACTGGGTGAAATGCTTAAGAATATTTTACCTGAAGACCTCTTGAAA
>NZ_JBYKYF010000210.1:0-5520 GCF_057736855.1 Sporomusa sp. | reverse complement strand
CCGGGAATAAGAAAAAAAAGGTGTGGGTGAAATATGAGCAGGTTAGTTTGGCATGATCAGACGTTAAACACTGCTATTCGCCGGCAGTGTAGTGACGAGCAACTGGAACAGATTGCCTGTATGTTGTCCAAATTGGGTATTAAGCAGGCCGATATATGGCTTGCTGACTGGCAACAATATTGCCCGGACTTAAGCGGAGCGAAAAAACATTTAGAATTACGAGCTATAACCAGCTTAACGCAGCCAGAACTGGAATTGTCTCAACAGCTTGGCATGAGCGGAGTGGCTCTGGTTTGTAATTTAGCCCAGCAAGATAATTTTAATTTATCACTTGCGTCTGTTATACATGAAGCGGATAGACGCAGCTTGCAAAGTTCCATTCAATTAGAAGGGGTATCAGCCTTAAGCACACCTGAATTGGCAGTTATCGCAGCCCAGATTAATGAATATGATATTGCCAGTATTATCTATGATGATCGAATGGCAAAAGGTGACCCACTGTCTATTTTCGAGCAACTGACCTTTATTATCCGGAAAGTAAACTGTCCGGTAGAGGTCTGTTTAGGTAATACTTATGGTCTGGCAACAGCCAATAGTCTTGCAGCCGTAAAAGCAGGTATTACTCACCTCGCGACATCGGTAGTCGGTGTTGGTGGTTATACTCCATGGGAAGAGGTTGTGTTCATAGTTAAGCAACTGCTGGATTTTGACTGTGAATTATCGCAACATGTAGCCAATATTTGCCGGCAAGTAGCCGCAGTGTTGGAACTTGATGTGCCTGAGAATAAACCAGTTATCGGGGATGCCGTTTTTTCCTGCAAGTCGGGTGTGCATGTTGCTGGAGTTATCGAGGAACTGGAACTATGTGAACCGTTATCTTCCGAGTTGACGGGATGGAAACGACGGTTGGTCATTGGCAATCATTCAGGTAGTACTGTCATAAAACCAAAGTATTATGACTGGGGAGGACAACCGGCATTCTCTGTTCAAAAGAAAGCAGGGATTAGTGATGGAGAGTTACGGCAATTATACCAGTCAAGCTGAGGGGAGTAATATTATGCAAAAATGTAAGCAAGGCGTTATTATTGATACAACTCTGAGAGATGGTGAGGCTGCTGGAATTGCCTTTACTGCTCAGGAAAAGCTGGCGCTTGCTACTGAGCTGGCTCAGGCCGGGGTGACTTGGATTGAAGTAGGAAGCCCGATTATGGGGCGGGAAGAAGTTGAAGCATTGCGGCTGATAGTTAACGCCCGACTCAAAGCCATTGTGTTTACCTGGAACCGAGCTTGTCTTGAAGATGTTGAGGCCTCGTTGGCTTGCGGATGTGAATTTTTGCATATTTCTGTCCCCGTCTCTGACCTGCATATTTATCGAAACCTGAAAAGAAGCCGAGATTGGGTATATCAGCAATTGGCAAAGGTGGTACTTTTTGCGCAAAGTCGTGGCTGCTACGTATCAGTAGGGGCTGAAGATGCCTCTAGAGCGACTCTAAATCAATTTCTCGAACTTGCTGATTATAGTGCCCGATTGGGAGCGGTGCGTATCCGTTATGTTGACACTGTTGGCTGCTTAGATCCATTTACTACCAATAGTATCATGAAACATCTGGCAAGACGTTGTCCGCTGCCGATTGAGTTTCATGCGCACAATGATTTTGGGATGGCAACCGCCAACACGCTGGCAGCCTTGCAAAGCGGCGCAGCTTTTGCCAGCGTGACCACTGCCGGTATTGGCGCGCGAGCTGGTCATGCAGCGTTGGAGGAAGTCGCTGCAGGTTTAACCGAAATATATGGAGTTGATAGTGGTATTGATTTGGCGGCTGCAAAAAAAATATGCTGCCAAGTGGCAGCTATGAGTGGCAAAAAGATTTTTCCGTATAAGCCGGTTATCGGGACTGCCTTTGTTTGATAGCCAGGGTACGAATCGTCGTTGTTACGAGGTAAGCAAGGCATTGTTGTTTCTCGACTTATTTTGTCTATCTAAAATGTTTCCAAGGGTCTGTCTGCTAATATTTTTTTGCGGATGGGCCTTTAACATATTTTCTTGAATTTTTTCGTTGGTGCGTGGGCTGGCGATTACTGTGACTGAGGAAAGGTTTTTACTGAATCCCTTACCATGCGCATATTTAATGATTGTTTTCATGGTGCTACCTCCTCTGGCTGTTGGATTAATTAGGAAAGCGGCTATAAAATTCCCGATATTTTTTAAATAGGGGATCTGAGTCCAGGGTTTCGTCAGGACTTAGCTCAAGTATGGTTTTGGGGCAATATTCTGAAGAAAATTCACAGGAGCTGCTTTCGATGCAATTATCGCAACCCAATGATTTGCGCCGTAGCATACACTACCTCCTGAAGTAGTATTGACGTAAATCTGTTAACGCCTATTACTAGTTTCCGAAAAAAGGGATTAAATTATTACATCTTCAGATAAGTTAGAATTGTAATTGTTTATCCTGAATAAATGGCAGCTTTATCGAAATCGCTATAAAGGGTATAATTATAATATGGATAATAAAAACGTACGGAAAGTGGTGGAGCGGATGCAACCAGGCCAAGTTGGTCAATTATATGAACCCGGCCGGGATAAAATTGAGGAAAAAATAACTTACCGTTTCGATAAAGCTGGTCATTGCCTTGTGATTAGTAAAGCAGGAATTAATGCCCAAGAAGTAGAAACCATCGAATATGCCAGTGTCGAATTGGGTTTATATGTTGATGGCCCTATTATATTTTTGCTTTTTAAATTTGGTACAAGCAACTGGAATGATGTGCCCTACTCTTGGCATACCGTACCGAGGGAATATCGCGCTTATCCGGCCGAAGTGGAAGATGCAGCAACACTGAAAGTTACGCTTGTTGATACCGTGGATGGTCTTGTGAGGGCTGCGCGAACCGTGACGCTGACTCCTGATTTTGCGGATAAACTAAATGAGATGATCACCATTCAGGCTAAGGGTAGCTTTAACGGATTGTCATATGCTAAACATATAAACTTTGTGTACAACCAGTATACATCTGACGAAATGGCCAGTATGGCTGTTGCCCACATGGTTGCTTAAATCTACATATATATAGAAGGAGGGTACTATCATGAGTGAATTTAAAAACTGGCACAACCAAACCATTGGGGAAAAACTTGTAAAAGCTTTGGAGAAAAATAATTTTACAGCTAGCTATGTTAATACTAAGCAAGAAGCATTGGACAAACTAGCAGCACTTATTCCGGTCGATGCTACTGTTGGTATCGGCGGTTCGCAGACAATTAAAGAGATAGGGATTGACACTCTGTTAGAAGAACGAGGAAATACGGTATTTAATCACAATAAGCCGGGGTTATCCAAGGAAGAATCGATGGCGTTACGTCGTAAACAAATGACATGTGATGTCTTTTTAACAAGTACAAATGCTGTTACTTTACAAGGTGAGCTTGTTAATGTCGATGGTTCGGGCAACCGAGTGGCTGCAATGATTTTTGGACCTAAAAAAGTTATTGTTATTACAGGTATCAATAAAGTGGTAACTAATATTGATGCCGCGTTAGAGCGGATTGAACTCTACGCTGCGCCGATGAATAACAAGCGCCTGAATTTTTCCAATCCTTGTACTGTAACTGGTCAATGTATGGACTGTCAGGGACCGACTCGAATTTGTAATGTTACTACCATTATGCACAAAAAACCCGGTGGTACTGATGTAGAGGTTATCATTATTGGTGAAGACTTGGGTTTTTAGGTGAAATAGTAAGGACTACATTTGCGAGAGTACCGATTTGTGTACTCCCGCAAATTTTTTTAGGCTTGTACAACTAATCAACGCATACAGGTAGGATTCTTCTCATATATGTGTATTGTTGTAGCACAGACGAGGGGATGACTGCATGGGTATGCGAATGGGTAGTAGGATTTTTTGGTTAATTGTTTGGTTTACTTTATTTGCTCTTCCTGGGTATGCCCAGACTATCGAGCAGGAAGGTTCGTCTCGAATTATTATCAACATTCCGAGCTGCACTTTAGAATTGTATAAAAATAATATGCTTGTTAGAGAATATCCGGTAGGTGTAGGCAAACCTTCCACGCCAACGCCGATTGGCAAGTTTTTTGTTACCGAAAAAGAAATTGACCCGTGCTGGTATCCTCCCGGGAAAAACTATGTAGTGCCGCCGGGACCTGAAAATCCGTTGGGGTATCGTTGGATGGGCTTTGCTCCTTTGTATGGCATTCATGGCACTAATGCCCCCTGGTCAATTGGATTGGCTGTCTCTAATGGTTGTGTCCGAATGCAGGAAGCAGATGTGGAAGAATTATTTGAGCTCATTGACTATGATACTCCTGTTTTCATTGAATATGAGAGGGTCAAGGTGCGGGTAGATGCGTTAGGAAGAGCCTCGATTGGCATTTATTCTGACATATATGGACGACAGCAAGTTACTCTGGCTGGTGTTAAGCAAGCCTTAGCAGAAGCCGGGCTGGACGGTTTGGTGGAGGAATCATTCCTACAGGCGTTACTTTGGGATATCCCTGATAAACAGGTGGTATTTGCCCAACTCCACAATCTCAAAATAAATGGAGTGCCGCGGCCGGAATATGCTATCTCCTGGAAGGGAACAAAACAGGTGCCAGTACAGGCGCTGACAGAGAGTCTGAATACTTATGTGAACTGGGATGAAGATAAGCAAATGCTAAGCCGGCGAAATCGAATTGTTCCCGGCATTAAACTTGGTAATGCTATGTATGCTGCGGCTGAGGATCTGGCAATTTTGTTTGGCGGGCGGGGAAGCTGGGATGGGAGACAAAACTGTCTGGAGTTAACGCTGCCTATAGCCAAACTGGATGGTCAACTGCTTTCCGATGATATTCAACGTGTGGAAAATCAGTTTGCGGTTCCGGCTCTTACGCTTGCTAAAGCGTTAGGGGAACGTGTAAAATGGCATAGTAACACCGGACAATTATTTGTACAAGGCCGACCAGCAGCGGTTGTAGTGTTGGAAGGAGAGCCGTTTGTCACTATGGATAATATGGGTGAAATTTTTAATGTGGCTGCTGCTTGGGATGATCAGACGCAAACGCTGCATTTGTCATATCCACTGCACCCTATAGACTATTCCATGTACTTGAATCCGTACGATGAATTTCTGTGATTTTTTGAACAGACTAGAGAATAATTTTTATAAAGTAGTTGACATAAACGAATAAGCGTGATAAGATAAGCAAGTCGCAAAGGCGTGAGGTAATAATAACCAATACGCTTGGCAGCGCGAAATAAATACCAAAATAAAACATGTTGACACGGTGAAATAAACGTGTTAACATATAAAAGCTGTCGCTGATGCGGCAGTGGCAAATGTGTTCCCTGAAAACTGAACAATGTAAGAAATGCATCAAAAGCCAGATGTGCGGTGCTCAAATGAGCATCTAAATGATTTCTTTGAATGTATATAAGAGCCAACAAAGGCTTCATAAAATAAATTTTTATGGAGAGTTTGATCCTGGCTCAGGACGAACGCTGGCGGCGTGCCTAACA
>NZ_JBYKYF010000209.1:4887-5528 GCF_057736855.1 Sporomusa sp. | reverse complement strand
GACGAAGAATTACCAGGCAGTTTGGCAGGACGTGTTGCTGTTGGTTATCTGCTTGCTTATTTGCATCATACGTTGAAAACCGATCTTTCGCATGTAAATAAGCTTACACGTGTGGATACCCAAGAATATTTAGTTATGGATACCTCGACTTTGCGCAATCTTGAAATTACCCGTAACATGCGCGATGGAGGACGTAAAGATACTTTATTGGCAGTGCTAGATTTTACTAAAACTGCTATGGGGGGGCGGCTTCTCAAAAAATGGTTGGAATTTCCGCTATTGAACCCTGTTGCTATTCTTAAACGCCAGGATGCTATTGCCGATCTCTCCGATAAAGGGGCTACCCGTGAAGTATTAGCGGATTTACTTGGAAAAATTTATGACTTTGAACGCATTCTGACCCGAATCGAAGTAGGCAGTGCCAATGCACGGGATTTGACAGCACTAAAAATATCATTGTCAGTTTTGCCTGAGATCAAAACTAAACTTCAGGATTGTCAAGCAGAATTACTTACAGAAATTGGACAAGCAATCAAAACACATAGTGATGTAACTCAGATGATTGCAGCAGCCATCGTCGATAATCCTCCGTTTAGTGTTCGCGAAGGTGGCATTATTCGGGAAGGTTACAATTCGGAGCT
>NZ_JBYKYF010000209.1:0-4877 GCF_057736855.1 Sporomusa sp. | reverse complement strand
TAGAAGCATTGCCAGAGATAGCAAACGCTGGATTCAGGAACTGGAATTGCGGGAACGTGAAGCGACTGGCATCAAGTCGCTCAAAATAGGGTATAATAAAGTATTTGGTTATTATATTGAAGTGACTCATGCTAATACTGACGCAGTTCCTCCTACTTATATCCGTAAACAAACCCTGGTTAATGCCGAACGGTATATCACGCCTGAGCTTAAAGAATTTGAAACCAAAGTGCTTGGCGCCCAGGAGAAAATTGTGACAATTGAATACCAGTTGTTTAGTACTATTAGGGAATACATTAAAGCGCGAATTGGTGAAATCCAACAGACTGCCCGGCAAATAGCGCAACTTGATGTGCTTATTTCGTTAAATGAAGCAGCAGTCCGTTTTAATTATGTCCGACCTAGTTTGAATCAAAATCGGGAGATTATTATCAAAGATGGACGTCACCCGGTTGTTGAGCGGCTGTTAACCAATGAGAGGTTTGTACCGAATGATACGGTACTTAATCATCACGACTGTGAGATCATGATTTTAACTGGACCCAATATGGCTGGTAAATCAACCTACATGCGCCAAGTGGCACTTCTTGTGATTATGGCTCAGATTGGCAGTTTTATTCCGGCGCGGGAAGCATCCATCTGTCCTGTTGATCGGATTTTTACCCGGGTAGGTGCCAGCGATGATCTGGCAACAGGTCAGAGTACTTTTATGGTTGAAATGACGGAGACGGCGCAAATTATAAAATTTGCTACAGCCAATAGTTTAATTATCTTAGATGAAATTGGACGCGGAACCAGTACTTTTGACGGAATGAGTATTGCGCGGGCAGTGGTCGAATATATCAAGGATAAAGTTAAAGCTAAAACCTTGTTTGCGACACATTATCATGAGTTAACCAAACTGGCTGAATACAGCAATGTCATCAAAAATTATTCGGTGGCAGTAAAAGAACGTGGTAATGATATCGTGTTTTTGCGCCGCATTATCCCGGGAGGGGCAGATAAAAGCTATGGCATTCATGTTGCCCAGCTTGCTGGTTTACCTAAACGGATTATTGAGCGGGCTCAGCAAATACTTAAGGATTTAGAACAATGTAAGACAGAAGTGAGCTGTGACACGCAAAGTAATAAGCAGACAAATGCGAAGGTTGCTGCCGCGACAATGTCGTTGTTTGGTTCAGGTGTTGTAGATGAACTGCTAGCTATTGATGTTATGACTCTTACTCCCTTAGAAGCGCTTAATGTATTATATCAACTGCAAAATAAAGCCAGAGAGGAAACCGGAAGGTTATGAGTCAGCAAATGATCCATATTTTAGACGAGAATACCGCCAATAAGATCGCTGCTGGCGAAGTGGTTGAACGCCCAGCAGCGGTTGTTAAAGAACTTATAGAAAATGCAATCGATGCTGGCAGTCGTAATATTGAGATTGAAATAGTTGATGGTGGGATACAGTTTATACGGGTAACCGACGACGGCATAGGCATGGGATATCAAGATGCTTTGTTAGCGGTAAAACGTCATGCTACCAGCAAAATTCGAACTGCTGAAGATTTAGCGGCCATACAGACACTGGGGTTTCGTGGAGAAGCTTTGCCTAGTATTGCAGCGGTATCTAAATTTACGCTTACTACGCGTTTGCATACTGATGATTTGGCAACCTATGTAGAAATTCATGGCGGTATATTGGCAGATGTTCGCGAGGCCGGCTCAGGTTGTGGTACAACAGTCACTGTTGCTGATTTATTTTTTAATACACCAGCGAGACGCAAGTTTTTGAAAACTCCTGCCGCGGAAAGTGGACATATTAATGATGTAGTGACAAAGTTAGCTATGTCGCATCCGCAAATAGCCTTTCGATTGATTAGTAACAAGCGTATGGTACTATCAACTGGTGGGACCGGACAGTTGATTAATGCTATTTCCGATATTTACGGACATAAGGTTGTTCCGGAATTACTACCAGTAAATTATAGCGATGAAAATATCGTTATATCAGGCTATGTAGCCAAGCCTGTTCTACTAAAAAGCAGTCGGCAGTGGCAAACCTTTATGGTAAATAACAGAGTTATTCATAGCAGGGTACTGGCCAAAGCACTTGATAATGCATATTTTTCGCTTTTACCGAAAAATGGCTATCCGCTGGCGGTGCTTCATTTGCATATACCACTTGAAAACATTGATGTTAATGTTCATCCCCAAAAAAAAGAAGTAAAATTTAGCGATGAGCAAAAACTGTATCGAGTAGTATATAGAGCGGTATCCTCCACTTTGTCAGCACCTATACAACCTAACTCTGCCGCTGATGCCCTCCCAAGCGAATCAGTAAGTAATCAGCCGGTCTATAGGCCTGAGCAAATAGAAGAAAAACGCGATACTCCGGCTGTCAAACAGGATAGTATGTTTGCGGTGCCAGAGACCTGGAAGCCTACGATGTGGCGTGAGGAAACTATCTCCTTTGACACTATTAGAAAAACAATGCAGCAGGAGGAACAATTCGCAGAAGTCGGGGATTCTGTTGCTACTAATAGAGAATGTGATCTTTATCCGCTGGGACAAATTAATGCTTGCTACATTGTAGCACAAGGACCAGATGGTCTGTATATCATTGACCAGCATGCTGCGCACGAGCGAATCTTGTATGATCGTCTAAGTCGCGCCAAAGGCCGGGTACCGGTTCAGCAATTATTGGTGGCCCAATACTTTGAATTCACAAGTGATGATTGTGCTACCATTATGGAACATCATGACACGTTTTACCAGCTTGGGTTTACATTGGAACAAGTTGGGCCTGATGTTATGCGCCTTGTAGAATTGCCTGCAGATATTCCGGTAGCAGATGCCGAAGCGATTATCAGGCAAATATTACAGTTAATTGCTGAAATGCATCAGCCTTCGGCACAAGAATTACGACATGCCTATTTACAAATGGCAGCATGCCGTAGTGCTATCAAAGCCGGAGATTCGCTCAATATGAGACAAATTCAAGCTTTGCTTAACGAACTTTACACGACAGAATTGCCATATACTTGTCCCCATGGGCGTCCTACAATTGTAAAATTTGGTCCAGAGGATTTGGCAAAAATGTTTAAACGTATATAGGTGGTTACCATGGATGTGATTATCACAACCGCCCAAGATCCTTCTGCCTCCGTTATCCAAACCGCAAAACATATAGCAGTGGAACTGAATATTCCTTATGTTGAACGAAACCGGCACTCTTTGGCCGCTCTCAGGGACCAGTATCAAGTGAGCAACATTATGGTTGCTACTGTAGATGGTCCTATTGTACATACAAGTAATGGTAAATACTTTTTTCATTTAAGTATGGCTGAATTACGCATAAAAAACATAATGAATGGAAAACATGACCATATGGTGACTTCCATGGGGCTGACAACTGGTATGTCGGTACTTGACTGCACGTTAGGGTTAGCAACAGATGCCATTGTTGCAAGTTTTGTGACAGGTGAAAGCGGCCAAGTAATTGGTTTGGAGAATTCACCGATAATAGCTTTGATAACTAAACTTGGATTACAAAACTTTACACCTGAACCTCAACCAGAATATGACATTACCAGTGCTCTACGCCGGATTAAGGTGAAAAACGCCGATTATTTTCAGTATCTCAAAACTGTACCTGATAACAGTTTTGATGTTGTCTATTTTGACCCGATGTTTCGTCATCCCATTTATAAAAGTACTAATTTAAAACCGATTAGAAGTTTGGCTGACAAACGTTCCCTAACAGCGGAAGCTCTCAAACAAGCCTGCCGGATAGCCAAGCAGAGAGTAGTAGTCAAAGAGGCAGCAGATAGTGGTGAATTTTCACGTCTTGGGATAACGACAATTGTTGGCGGTAAATATAGTAGTGTAAAATATGGCATTATTGATTGTCGCTATCCAAACAAAGATACCGGAGGCCAATTATGGAACGATTAATAGTAATAATTGGTCCCACTGCTGTTGGAAAAACCAAACTTAGTATTGATTTGGCGAAAAAGCTTAATACCCAAATCATATCAGGAGACTCTATGCTTGTGTATAAAGGGATGAATATTGGCACTGCCAAACCGACTCTGGCAGAGCGCGATGGTGTGGTGCATCATCTTATTGATATCTTAGAGCCAAGCGCAGAGTTTAACGTGGTTGATTTCCAAAATTATGCTAAAAAGTTAATTACGCAACTTAATGCTCTCGGGCAGATTCCCATTTTGGCAGGTGGCACTGGTCTATATGTGCGTGCATTACTCGAAGGTTATCGTTTTAGTCAGGCTCCTAGTGATGAAGTTCTGCGACAAAAATTAACTATTATGGCAGCAGAGCATGGTAATGAATATTTGCATTCGTTACTGGCAAAAATTCAACCAGATACCGCTGCCAGGTTACACCCGAATGATTTACGACGGATTATTAGGGCACTAGAAGTATACTATCTAAGTGGAGAAACTGTTTCCCAAGAAAAAATAGCACCTTCAGGGCTGCTATATGACGCTGCCGTTATTGGCCTAACCATGGATCGTACCAGGTTATATGACAGGATTAATCGTCGAGTGGATCTTATGATTGCTCAGGGGTTAGTAGAGGAGGTAGCTACACTTTTACGACAAGGAGTATCACCTACTTGCCAGTCTATGCGCGCTATTGGATATAAAGAAATTATCGAATATCTAAATGGGAGGAAAGATTTGCCAACAGTCGTCGAACAGGTTAAACAGGCCACTCGCAATTTTGCTAAACGGCAGTTAACTTTTTATCGGCGAATGCCCTATATAACTTGGTTTAATGTGGAAAACTATGATAATTACAACAACCTACTGGAAGATGTTTACAATTATGTTGCAGGAAAGTTTTGTATAAGGTAGAATAGAAAGAGT
>NZ_JBYKYF010000208.1:0-5544 GCF_057736855.1 Sporomusa sp. | reverse complement strand
TAGAAAGCCGCTTTTTGCCTTACGGCATAAAAGCGGCTTTGTCTACAATCTGAAACCTGGCGATGTAGCCAGGTTTTTTATGTTATTACAGGAAATAATTTAGTTTGACATTATAGCTTACAGAATCGGCTGACCAATTGTTACCATTTTGCATTACTTTAACATTGCCTTTAAACACGGCTACTTTAGTACGCCAGTTAAATTCTACCGTATCGGCAGTAATCGTCAGACCGTTGCGGGATAGGTTGACGCCTCCATCAATCTTGGCTCTATCTTTAGTACCATAGACATATACACTGTTACCAGTAAAATGAATATCTCCCTGAGTGACTGTGATACCACCTGAACCCCAAACTTCAAGCGATGTCGGACTAACTTTTGCCTGACCGGCAGTAATTACTCGGTCTTTAACTTCAATGCGAACATTGCCATTTAAAACATAAAGGCCTGTATTAAAATCAAAATATGTACTATCAGCCGTTACCACTGGTTTAGCTGCCGCAAGACCTGTAAAAAACATTAACAGTAAAAGTGTGAATAAAAATATTTTGGTCCTCATCTAGTACTCTCCTTTCTCACTTATTATTATAACAAAATATTTGAGGTTGTGTTCTGTGAAAATCTGTAATAACGAGAAAATCTAGTGAGGTAAAGGAAAATAATGTATAATATTAAGAAAGGAGGACGTCTGTATGAAAGTTCGTGAGCGTATTGAGGCACAAGAGTTCCAAATATTATCCTGTTATGCTGCAAAAAGCCGTGAAGCTGTCCGGGATCGAGAAGAGCCGCTTTGTGATTTTCGTACAGCATTTCAACGTGATAGGGATCGCATCATTCATAGCAAAGCTTTTAGACGTCTGAAACATAAAACACAAGTATATATATCTCCTGGTGATCATTATCGTATGCGCATGACACACAGTCTGGAAGTTGCGCAAATATCCAGGACAATTGCCCGTGGGCTCAGGCTTAATGAAGATTTAACAGAAGCCATTGCGTTAGGACATGATGTCGGTCATACTCCTTTTGGACATGCAGGGGAATATGCCTTACGTGAACTAATAGGGCATTATAATCATAATGAACAAAGTTTAAGAGTAGTAGAGTATCTGGAACGAAATGGACAAGGGCTTAACTTAACAGCCGAAGTAAAAGACGGTATTTTAAATCATACCGGACCTAACAAGCCATTTACCCTTGAGGGTAAAATTGTCTGTTATGGTGACCGCATTGCCTATCTTTGCCATGACTATGACGACGGCATTCGGGCCGGCATGTTAAAGCCTGGAGACTTGCCGGCAAAGGTAACTAAGATATTGGGCTCAGATCCTTCTAGTATGATAACTGTTATGGTATCAGATATTATTACAGAGTCTGAAGGAAAAAATGAAATTATTATGTCCAGCCAGGTAAAAGACGCGATGGATGAATTTCGCTCTTTCATGTTTAGTAAGATTTATCGTTCTGAGGTACTTGAACCTGACAGAAAAAAGGCTATGTACGTTATTGGAAAACTGTTTGAATATTATCTGTCTACACCTAGCAGTTTGCCGCGGGAATTCTTAGAACGCGAAGAGCGATGGGGACTGCAAACAATAGTAGTTGACTATATTGCCGGTTTAACTGATTTGTACGCTATTAAACTGTTTGAAAAATTATTTATTCCTGCTACTTGGGGAGTAGGAAAATAGGGTGATGACAGCAAGCTTGTCAGGCTTGCTGTTTTACATTACTGCCAAAATGCGTCTGCTGGTACGTAAATTTTGTATTTGTTACAGCTAATGGCGTTAAACATATGATAACTTTTTCTCGGAAAATTCCGTCTTTAAATTACAAATTAAATATTTGTTTTTTCCTAAACAAATATTATCAGTTTTGTCAAGATGTAAAAGAGGATTTTTGTCATTTGTATTGAATAATAATTACTAAAATATAAATCTGAAATCATAGAGTTGCGCAGAATCATATAAAAACAACTTCTGTATATCTGTTTTTGGCAGGAATATTACTTTTCATGCAGAATAAAGTCAAATGTTGGAACAATTTGCCGGAATGACACAAACTTAAAACACAGCAGGAAAAATTGCTCATGCCTGGATAAGGTGAGTTTCATGAAAGATCCGATTTTCGATGATTTTATTGCTAGGTTACGCTCAGAAAGTGATATTGTCAGTATTGTATCCGACTATGTTGCATTAAAAAAGAAAGGGAAGAATTATTGGGGATGTTGTCCTTTCCATAATGAGAAGACACCTTCATTCTCGGTAACTCCGGACAAAGGTTTTTTCTATTGTTTTGGTTGTCAGAGCGGTGGCAATGTTTTCAATTTCCTTATGAAAGTTGAAAGCATTACTTTTTTTGAAGCAGTAAAACTTTTAGCCCAAAAACTTAACATTCCTCTGCCAGAAAAGAAGAAATCTCCGCGAGAACAAGCCAGAGATCAAGAAATTGCCCAGATATATCAAGTAAACGAGTTGGCAAGAGATTTTTTTCATGCCTGTCTCACCAAAACGAATTACGGTAAACCTGCCCGTGAATATCTTGCCAGTCGTGGCATAACGGCTGAATGCATTGATTTTTTTAAACTAGGATTTGCGCCACCGTTATGGGATAAACTAGCAACAGCATTCGTGGAACGGGGGATTACTCTTGATATACTGCTAAAATCAGGACTGTGTGTTGCCCGTACATCTGGTGATGGCGTTTATGATCGTTTCCGTAATCGCATTATGTTTCCTATAACCGATGTAAGGGGCCGGGTACTTGGTTTTGGTGGCAGGGTCTTAGATGGTAGTCAGCCTAAATATCTTAATTCACCGGAAACTCTAGTTTTTAATAAACGACATGTTCTATATGGTTTTGAGAATGCATATAAACATATTCGTGATTTAGGTAAAGTGGTTATTGTTGAAGGTTACATGGATGCTATCACACTATACAGTCATGGTATCAAAAATGTAGTGGCATCTTTGGGAACAGCCTTTACAGCAGAACAGGCCAGAGCCCTTCTGAAACTTAATGCTGAATTATTCTTTTCTTATGACAGCGATGCGGCCGGACAAAATGCAACCTTACGCGCGTTGGATACTGTACGGACCTTAGGAGCATCGATCAAGGTAGTAACCATACCAGATGGTAAAGACCCAGACGAGTTTGTCAGAAAACATGGCAGTGCGGCTTTTGAACAGTTGCTGTTATCAGCACAATCACTGCTAGATTATCAACTTGACCAAGCATTAAAATCAAATGATTATTCAACGGTGCAAGGCAAAATTGCAGTTGTTGGCAAACTAGCGCCGATTCTTGCTGAAGCAGAAAACGCAGTAGAAATCAACGCTCATATTACGCGATTGTCGCAGATACTTGCTGTTGACGAAAGCGCTTTGCGGAGTGAAATAACAAAATATATATTCCAACGCAAAAAGGATAAAAATGTAAAAAATGGGAAACCTATAAACATTGCCTTCTATAAACAGCCAGCACCGGCAGTCATTCAGGCCGAACGCCAATTGATTCGTTTGATGTGCGATGATTTCTCACTCATTCCTTATGTTTTTACGAAAATTTTTCCGCAAGAAATTCAAGGTGCTTTGCAACAAGAGATAATTAATTTGATATTTAATGCGTATAATATGGAAAAAAATATAACACAGGTAGAACTAGATGCGATTGTCAGCAATCTAAGTGAACAAGCAGCTAGCGAGTTTTCACATATTATGTTAATGGATATACAATTTGATGATGTAGTCAAGTTAGTAGATGATTGTATAAAAACCATTCGATTAGCTTATTTGACAACATTGTACGAACAACATCGGTTGATGGCCGACGAATTAGAACGCATGGGGGATAGTAGCTTTCTGCAGGAACTGGCGGAAAGTCAGCGAATTAAACATGAAATTAGTAAATTGCATCACTAATAACCAGATAAGGATCAAACTTTTGAATGCCACTGGAAGGGGGGAAAACTATGGCCGATAAGAAAAATACGCCAGGCGATCATGTCAATGAGTTGCTGCATAAAGGCAAAAAACGCGGTGTATTAACATATGCCGAGATTATGGATACTATGCAGACGGATGATATGAGTCCTGATGAAATTGATGATATGTATGAAATCTTTAGTAGTAAAGGTATTGAAATTGTTGATGATGCGCCTGATGCTGAGTTAATTGAAGGCCCAGACCTATCTGAGATTGAGGCAACTGCTGAAGAAGTGGATATAGACCTCACCATTCCGGAAGGCATTAACATTGATGATCCTGTTCGGATGTATCTTAAGGAAATTGGCCGTGTACCACTTTTGACTGCTGATGAAGAAGTGGATCTGGCTAAGCGCATGGAACTGGGGGATGAAGAGGCTAAACGCCGACTTGCCGAAGCGAATTTACGACTTGTTGTAAGCATTGCTAAACGGTATGTTGGTAGAGGCATGCTTTTCCTTGATCTTATTCAGGAAGGTAATTTGGGTTTAATCAAGGCTGTAGAAAAATTCGACTATAACAAGGGGTACAAATTTAGTACTTATGCCACTTGGTGGATACGTCAGGCCATCACCAGAGCTATTGCCGACCAAGCACGTACTATCCGTATTCCTGTCCATATGGTTGAAACGATTAATAAGCTTATTCGTGTATCACGTCAGCTTCTTCAAGAACTTGGACGTGAACCTTCGCCAGAAGAAGTTGCTAAAGCTATGGATGTTAGTGTTGAGCGGGTACGCGAAATTATGAAAATTGCCCAAGAACCTGTATCGCTGGAAACTCCAATTGGCGAAGAAGAAGATTCTCATTTAGGTGACTTTATTGAAGATCAGGACGCACCTGCTCCCGCCGAAGCAGCGTCATTCATGTTGCTTAAAGAACAATTGGAAGAAGTGCTTGAAACACTTACTCCGCGTGAAGAAAAAGTGTTGCGTCTTAGATTTGGTCTAGATGATGGACGCGCTCGTACTTTGGAGGAAGTAGGACAATATTTTGGTGTTACTAGAGAACGTATTCGTCAGATAGAAGCTAAAGCACTGAGAAAACTTCGTCATCCTAGCCGTAGCAAAAAATTGAAAGACTTTCTTGAATAAAATTTAAAAAACTACTTGACGTAATAATTACATTGTCTTATAATAATCAACGTTGGCGATATTCCTCGATAGCTCAGTTGGTAGAGCAATCGGCTGTTAACCGATCGGTCGTAGGTTCGAGTCCTACTCGAGGAGCCATAACTTTTCATTATCAAACAGGCTTTCTTCGGAAAACCTGTTTTAAAGTCTCTAGGGCCTATAGCTCAGCGGTAGAGCAGCCGGCTCATAACCGGCTGGTCCCTGGTTCGATCCCAGGTGGGCCCACCAATTATTTTATTAGCTATTTAAAAAGCAATGAAAAGTTATTGCGTATCCTAGGTTGATTATGATATACGGCCCGTTGGTCAAGAGGTTAAGACACCGCCCTTTCACGGCGGTATCAAGGGTTCGATTCCCTTACGGGTCACCATATTGGGCGATTAGCTCAGCTGGGAGAGCGCCTGCCTTACAAGCAGGATGTCGGCAGT
>NZ_JBYKYF010000207.1:0-5582 GCF_057736855.1 Sporomusa sp. | reverse complement strand
AATTGTCAACACCTATGCAAACCTGCTAGAAGCAGTCGATGGGGACCGTGACAAAATTGCCTCAAGTCTGACAGAAAGCTTTTTCAAAGAAAACTCCATACTGGTAGAATACCGCCTGCAGATGGATGATATATTAACAGACACCATTGAACTCCCTGACATTCCACCAGTACAAGATATCGATTTCTTTGTCCGGCATAACAATGAACTCAGACAAATAACCCGTCGCAAACGAATTACACTGGAATACGACGGGCGGCGAATGACACCTCAGTCTGCCTTGCAGTTGATTGATAAACAAATTTCCGACCAAAAGGTAATCCTGTCTCAGCAAGACAGAGAATTGTATGAAGAAGTTATCATGAACAGCATTGGCCGGATTATAAGCAAACGGATAAACAGTGCGGAACACTGGGTAGCCCAAATGAACGATCTCATGGAAAGTCTTGATACATCCAGCGGTTTGGCATTTTCTTTGCGCTGGAAGCCACTCACAGCCGATGACGACAGTCAATTGGATACCGAAGATTTAGTCAACCTGCTCAGGGCTGACCACCGCCTATTAAAAGAGGAATACATGAGGCGCGTTGTCCGCTATTTTCAGTCACGCATCGAACAGGCCAAAACCCAGGCATCTTTCCGCTCTGATTCTTTCCAGCAGATTGTCCGCGAACTCTTGGATTATCGTAAATGGTTTACCTTTACCCTGTTCTATCGCCGAGAGGGCATGCCAAAGAAAGAACTGACAAATAACGCCTTTGGCAAGTTCAGCGGCGGTGAAAAAGCTATGGCGATGTATATTCCGTTGTTTTCGGCCGCCTACTCCCGTTATCGGGAAGCCAGAGCCGATGCGCCACGCATCATTTCGCTGGATGAAGCTTTTGCCGGGGTAGATGAGAACAACATTCGAGAGATGTTTGTTTTGGTTGAGCAGTTAGGGTTTAACTATATCATGAACTCCCAGGCGCTTTGGGGCGATTATGATACAGTAAAACAGCTTGCCATCTATGAACTCGTCAGACCCAAAAACGCTCCCTATGTTACCCTTGTCCGTTACGAATGGGATGGTTTTACCCGCCGCCTGATCTACGATGAGGTGAGTACATGAACACCATGAGTTCACCATCTGCCGCTGCAGCCGCCTATTTTCGCAGTCATCGCGGCTTTGACCGGCTATTTACCTTGCTCATAAAAAAATATCAATCTTTGGGACGGCTGGCGGGAAAAGTAACCCTGACCAAGCCGTCTCCGCAAGAAGTGCAGGCGCTGGAATCCTTTTTCCGGATCAACTGTGAAGGCAAAACATCCATTACCATTTCGTTTGCCCAATTGGCAGCAGCCATCGAGCAAACCCGATTTGCCGGTGCTGATGCACTGGATATCCTCAATCATTACGCTCAGACACCACTCATGACCAACCAGGAAGTTTGCACGCAGGCAGAAAGAGCCAGAACCAACTTACTGAATGAACTTATATCCCGCTATGATAACCAGTACTGCCAGATATGGTTAAACGCCGTATATCACAGACACCCCGGCACACGCCGCGCGCAGGCGGCGTACGAACGAGGATTCCCTGAGAACCGAAACCTTTTCACCATAACCCTGCAGGCGCTCAGCCATTTGCCTAACAGCTATGAGCGGCTGCCGTTGTTTGCCGAACGTATTGCTGGTAATCCCCATGCTCTGGACACCGATACTCCTGCTGGACGCCTGTTTCTTGAAGCGCTCAAACTGATTCACCAAACCTCGTCCCAGATGCAAAGTAAGGATTTGCCCTGGTATTCACCTGCCGAAGCCGAAGCCGAACTTTTATATTCATTCCACCTGCTGCGCGACGATTTGCTGAACTTCGTCACCTGCTCCGGACTCCTTGCCTTTAAGAAAAGAGCAGACAGTCACCAAGAACTTTCCTACTGGCGGAAAGCCTGGCAGGCGGGAGCCGTTCTTAATGTACCCCTCCGCGAGCTTGTTACCCTTTCTCAGCTTATCCCTGCTGCTTTGCAGCCACATGGTCATAAGAATGTATATATTGTTGAAAACTCCGGTGTCTGCTCAACCATCATGGATTATTTTGTCGGCAAGTCCCTGCCGTTACCGCCGCTGATTTGCCCCCATGGCAATTTTAAACTAGCCTCCTGGGCAGCTATTGACCGCTTGATCGCAGGCGGCTGCACCCTGCATTATTCCGGAGATTTTGACCCTGAAGGACTATTACTGGCTGACCGACTGCTGTCACGCTACCCGTACCAAGTAAAACTTTGGCGCTATTCAACCGCTGACTATACGAACAGTCTAAAACATACAGAAGTAACTTGCGAGATTAGCAAAAGCAGGTGCAAAAAGCTTGACTCTATCACCAACCAGGCACTTGCAGGCATTGTCCAGACCATGCGCTCCACCAAACAGGCAGGCTATCAGGAATCGCTGGTAGACAAACTCATTCAGGATATGCTGTCTGATAAAGTAGTTTTTGGTAATAAGTTGATGACAAATCACCACTTTTGTTTTTTTTATGATATAATAAAGAAAATTTAGGGGATGCAATGAAAGGGGTGTGGCCAATGGAGAAAATCCTTCAACAGATTTTTGATGTGCAACAGCAATTATTAAAGGGACAAGAACAATTATTTAAGGGGCAGGAACAATTATTTAAAGGACAAGAACAGATTATTTCCAGGCTTGACAGACTGGAGACCAGGATGGATAGCTTAGAATCCAGAATGGATAACTTGGAAGCCAGGATGGATAGCTTGGAATCCAGAATGAATAACTTGGAAGCCAGGATGGATAGCTTGGAATCCAGAATGGACAAGCTGGAAGCCAAAGTGGATAAGCTGGAAACCAGAATGAATAGCCTGGAAAATAGGTTAGATATCGTTGAAGGTAAGCTTGATGAAAATATTGCTGTTACTAAAGCGCTGCGGCACAATAACGAGGAAATTAATGCCCAGCTGCATTCTCTAGGCCACAACTTAGCTACACTTACAGGGACTGTTAATCAGCTTACTGAAAAAGTAACCCATATTGACGAGAAAGTAGCGTTGCGAGATGACAAAGTGGACAAGCTGGCCAACTCCCTGGCCGAACACATAGACCGCACAGCGGACAGTATCAATTTCCTACTCCGTAAAACCGCTGAACATGGATACGACATTCACCGAATACGTCAGGCATTATAGATTTCCTTGCATGCAAAAACATAGTAAGCACCTAAAATCTTGCTCACAAGACTTTTAGGTGCTTACTAGTTAGGCAGAGTACCGAATCGCAATTTCAACGCCTGACTCTTTAAGAAAACGTTAGGCATTTTTCGCACGTATCTCAACTTGATAAGCAGGGCCAATTACATTACTTGACAACATACTGTCAGCAATACTGCCGGTGGTTTGCGGCTGCCCAAGCTGAACGATATAAGCCGGCCCAACCACCAGATCTGCTACGGCTATATTTTCCGAGTTGGATGATTGCTCTCGTTGGAGAAATTCAGACTTAATTTGTTGTAATTGACTTTGTTGACTTTTTATTCTATCCTGATTCTTTGCAGTATCTTCCTGGGGCAGTTTTTGAATTTCGCTTTTCAATTGTTCCCTTCGTGTTTGCAATGAGGCATTAGTCATAGCATGGCTCTGTACTGATTGACTGCCAGAAACACTTATCCTCATTACTATCACTCCTCTTTTCTTCCTATATCATGCCTTTGGTTTGCCTTCCGTGGATTAGATGGATGACCAAAACACTATATCTATCCAACACTATGTAAAAGATATCAGAGCACCAAGACTTTCTGCTCTGATATCTTTTCATTTTTGTCATCACTATTTCATATCGGCATCCTACTATACATAGGCAGAAAAGGGACGACAAAAAAAGTAATCTGTATTCCTTCCTTGAATACCATCAACAATCTGTTGTAGCGTAGTTGCAAGATATCCTTCGTCCACCAATAATTTTTTGGCTTGTTCAACATTAGCTTTCTTGGTTAAAAAACTGGCTAGCTTCTGGTCATCAAGTTTAAGATGACCAGTATTCTCATTCAGCGTAAGTCCCATGTCCAGATAAACCTGGCTGTCCTTGCCTTTCAGTAATCCCCGTACACTATCCAGCAGGCGGGTACCTTCCTCAGTCATGTAGCCGGAAGATTTGATCACACTGTTTAGCTGATTATACGCATCAACCAGGTTACGCAATGAATTGCTGAAAAAGTTGTTAAACCCTTCACCAATTCCAGATTTTCTATAATATTGTTCCAACATTCCACCGGAAGAAAATACGCGCAATCTGCGGTTTAAAAGCTCTACAGCCTCGTCAAACTCTTTTATCTGTTTGTTAATTGCATTCTGTTGGAGCTGCAAATAAGTATCTTGTGCCTGACTGGTACTTGTCTTATTTCTAGTTGATGTAACCGTTGTGGAATAAGTACCATAACTGCCTGTAACATCATTTGCAAACCCAGCAATTGTTCGAATTTCAGCCATAGTTACCCTCCGCTACTTTATAGTCCTGTCAAGCCGACTGCCGGTGGAACCCCAAGCCTCTCCATAGCCGTCATAGGCTCTTGCTGCATTATGCTTTCTCTGGGCATTGTTCAAGAACAGCCGGATCATTTGCATAATCCGAAGATTTAGCCCACGGAGCTCTTCGAATAATGCCTTTCCTTGTTCTGTATGCTTAAAATCATCAGTCTCCAGTTTATCTATCATCTGCTGTACACTTTCTCGCTGCCGCATCAGTTCAAAGAAAAGCTCGTGTTCCTGTCTCTCAAGAAACCGCAGCATCTCACGCGATAGGAACAAATAATCTTGCCATAAACTGGTCGCTGTTCGCTGTGAGCTATTCATAATATAATATGTCCTTTACTGATTATTGACTAAATTGCTGTAACAGCCAATTACTCTGCGCGCTTAGAGCGGACAAAGCTGACTCCATAGCATCAAATTGCTTATAATACCGCTCTTCGGCAGCGTTCAGACTTCTCAGCATATTGTTCAGGCGCTCGTTATACATTTCCAAACGTTTGGCAAGATTACTTTGTGTATCGACAGCATCAGGTAAGCCGGCTTCATCTTTTAATCGGCTCATAGTCGAATACAATTGGGAATAGATCCGATGCGCAACACCACTTTCACTGGTAGTGTCACCACTCGTACCAAAAATCTTAAATACCGCGTCCGGATCTTCCTCCAACGCTTTTCTTAACTTGTCTTCATCAACATATAGCTTACCGTAATTTTTAACCTCACTGGTATAATTGCCCTCACTATCAACATATGAGCCGGTCCCTATCCCAATGTCCACCGCACTCCGGTATTTGCCGGTCAAGCCAGCCACTGGTTCAATGAAACTTAGCCGAAGCGAATTGACCGCCTGTGTCAAAATAGAATCCCGCCGCAGCAAGCCGCTTCTCGCCTTTTTCTCCCAAGCCTCAATCTGACTTTCAGTCATTTCCGCTTTCTGCTCGTCGGTCAGAGGCATGAAATCTCGATATTTGTCTTCATGCAGCTCGGTATTATATGCAGCAAGAAAAGTATTATAATCCTCAATAAACGCTTTCACATTGGCAATCGTTTTTTCAATGTCCG
>NZ_JBYKYF010000206.1:0-5604 GCF_057736855.1 Sporomusa sp. | reverse complement strand
GTTACTACCAACTGTGTAATGCCATTGACAGCCAACGAAACCTACGGTGATCGTATCTATACCCGCAGCGTCACCGGCCTTCAGGGTGGCAACCATATTCCGAACCGCGACTTCTCGGAGATTATTGCCAAAGCCAAAGCACTACCTAAGCTTCCTGATAAAGCTGGTACTTACACCTTGACTACCGGTTTTCATCATAACGCCATTCTCGGTTTGGCGGACAAAATCGTCGCTGCCGTTAAAGCTGGAAAAATTAAACGCTTCTTCCTGGTGGGCGGCTGTGACGGCGCGAAACCAGGCCGTAACTACTACACCGAACTGGCTGAAAAGATTCCGAAAGACTGCATTATTCTTACTGTCGCCTGCGGCAAATACCGCTTTAATCATCTGGATTTTGGTACCATTGACGGCATTCCCCGTCTCATCGACCTCGGTCAGTGCAATAACGCGTACTCAGGTATCCAAGTGGCAATGGCTTTGGCCAAAGCATTTAACTGTGGCGTAAATGACCTGCCGCTGTCCTTTATTCTCTCCTGGTTTGAACAAAAAGCTGTTGCCATTCTCCTCACACTCTTGCATTTGGGAGTTAAGAACATCCGCATCGGCCCATCTGCTCCGGCTTTCCTAACCCCTGGAGTATTCAAAGTACTCAACGACAATTTTGGCCTCCAACTTATCACCACTCCGGATGAAGATTTAAAAGCTATATTAGGTTAACAGGTCTACAAAAATGGACGAATCACTTACCATGATTCGTCCATTTTTAAATTAAATTGCCTTTTCAAATACCACACATTGATTGCGGCCCTGCCGTTTAGCCCGATACAAGGCAATGTCAGCTTCCCTGAATGCCTCCTGACAAGCAATGCTTGGCCGTTTCAACGAAACTCCGATACTGATCGTTACGTGTACGCGCTCAGAATCATGAAAAAAATCGCAACTACTTACCTGATAACGCAGACGCTCAGCGATTTTTAGTGCAAACTGCAACGAAGTATCTGGTAACACCAGCACAAATTCCTCGCCACCATAGCGAAAAGCCATATCTTGGTTACGGATATTCATTTTAATAATATTGCCGATGGTTGTTAACACATAATCGCCAAACAAATGACCATACGTATCATTAAGTTGCTTAAAATGATCAATATCAATGATTAAAAGTGCATACTGCTGCAAATCAGCAGTTTTTTCCAAATAGGCCCGGTGGTTTAACAAACCAGTCAACTCGTCAGTATGCGCCAGTTGATAGTGCCAGGCATTTTCCTGCATAAGCTGAGCTATTTTTCCTTCTTGTAGATACTGTCTTTCAACAACCTGTAGCATATGAGCAGTAGTAAACGATATTATGGCAAAAACCATAATATTATACACATTTTTCAACCAAAAAGCCGTTGAAAATGCTTCTGCCGCTAACGTTTGAACAGCCATATATATAAACGTCATAACTGCAACCATCCGCCAGACCCGGCTACGCCCATCGCTAAGCACCATGCGAATCAGCAGCAAATGATACAATATATCACTATACATAGCCCCAGTCAGCGTAAATCCTACACATAACACTATATTAACAACAAGTTCACCCAATAGCAGTCTAGCCTGCCGCCAGCATATAATCAGATGATAGGCCATATGCACAACAACCAGAGCAACAATCTCCCACTGCGGCCCAGACGTTGCCACAGTGGCTATCATGCTAAACAAGGCAAAAATACAGCTCATTCGTCTGATAATTACTTGCAGTTGTGAAGCTGGGTCACCCCATATTCTTAGTGCGGACATACGTTTGACTGAACCCATTCATCCCCAAACTCCTTTTTTGCAGGAGTAAATTGTATACTTTCTTATAGCATTATCTTAACATATTTATGGAAAAAAAAGTATGTAATCTATTTGAAAAATTAACCGCATTTCCTCCTATAAATCTACAAAACTCACCAAAATACATATCGGTCCTGCGTAACTTGTACACAGGACCGAAAATGTTAGCGTTGATAATATTGGGCCACTTTAGCAAAAGCATTTCCACTGGCAGCAATGGTTGCATCAATGTCCGCCTGGGTATGTGCACCAGACATAAAAGCGGCTTCAAATTGGGAAGGAGCTAGATATACTCCCTGTTCTAACATGGCATGGAAAAATATAGCAAAAGCAGCTACATCAGACTGTTTGGCACTCACGTAATCGTAAACTGGCTTATCACTAAAGAATAGGCCAAACATCGTGCCAGCTTGATGGAATTGGAGATTAAGTCCATATTTTTGTGCCTGTGACTTAAGACCAGCACACAACGCGGCAGTCAATGCCGTCACCTGTTCATAAAACCCTTCCGTATGTGATAATATCCGTAAAGTGGCAAGTCCGGCGGTCATTGCCAATGGATTACCGCTCAATGTGCCGGCCTGGTATACTGGTCCGGCTGGCGCAACTAGCTCCATGATGTCTCGCCGTCCGCCATAAGCACCAACAGGTAAACCACCGCCAATAACTTTGCCCAGACAGGTAAGGTCTGGCATAACATTATACACTTCCTGGGCTCCGCCATAAGCCACCCGGAACCCTGACATGACTTCGTCAAAAATCAACAGTGCGCCATATTGTTCGGTAATGGCCCTTACTTGTTGAAGATAGCCATCCCGTGGCAGAACCAGCCCCATATTGCCGGGAACAGGTTCAATAATAACAGCAGCAATATCTTCGCCATATTTCTCGAATACCGTCGCCAAGCCTGCGGCATCGTTATACTCGACGGTTATTGTATTGCCGGCAATGGTCTTTGGTACCCCCGGACTGTCCGGCACTCCTAACGAAGTTGCGCCAGATCCGGCCTTAACCAGCAGACTGTCATGGTGACCATGATAACAGCCGGCAAATTTAACGATTTTATTGCGCTTGGTAAAAGCCCGGGCAAGCCTAAGAACACTCATAGTGGCCTCAGTGCCAGAATTGACAAACCGCACAAGTTCCATCGACGGCATTGCTTCTGAAATTAAGCGAGCCAACTCGGTTTCCAACAGCGTCGGTGCGCCATAGCTGGTACCACGTACTAACGCCTCTGTCAGTTCATGCGTTACTTCCGGATGGGCATGCCCCAAGATCATGGGCCCCCAGGAACCTACATAATCGATATACGAATTACCGTCAATATCATAAATACGGCTGCCTGCTGCCTTAGCAATGAATGGGGGTGTGCCACCAACTCCCCGGAAAGAACGAACCGGACTATTGACAACGCCGGGAATGTATTTTTTAGCCTCAGCAAACGCAGCAGTTGATTTCTCTAACGTAAAATTCATGCCATTCTACTCCTTTCAACCCGTCAGGTGCTATCGGAGGAAGCCGCAGCACTTTTTATATACAGTTGGGGAGACTCTCTTATACCCCTAAGTTTGCCTTAAAATCTTCTCGCGCTTATTTATAACCACCGTGCAGCGTCCAGCGCATGATAAGTAATAATCATATCCGCACCAGCGCGTCTCATCCCTAATAATGTCTCCATAACCAGCCGCCGTTCATCAATCAGTCCTTGGGAAGCAGCGGCCTTAACCATAGCATATTCGCCACTTACATTGTAAGCGACAACCGGCACCCAAAACTGGTCTTTCACTTGCCGGACAATATCAAGGTACGCTAATGCGGGCTTAACAATAACAAGGTCAGCACCTTCGTCAATATCAAGCGCCACTTCTTTCAGTGCTTCACGGGAGTTTGCTGGGTCCATCTGATATGCCCGCCGGTCACCAAACTGAGGAGCTGAATCGGCGGCAACCCTAAACGGCCCGTAATAGGCAGAGGCATACTTGGCGGCATAAGACATAATACTTACATCACTGTAACCACTGGCATCAAGTCCGTTGCGGATAGCGGCTACCCGACCATCCATCATATCGGAAGGAGCCACCATGTCCGCACCGGCCTTAGCATGACTTAGCGCAACCGCGGCTAACAGCGGCAGTGTCGCATCATTATCCACTTTATGCTCGTTTAGCAGGCCACAATGCCCATGGTCCGTATATTGACACAAACAAACATCACTAATGACAACAAGTTCCGGCAATGCCTGCTTGATAGCCGCAATGGCCTGCTGCACCGGGCTTTTCATATCCCAGGCACTGCTGCCGCGCTCATCTTTGTATTCCGGCAGACCAAATACAAGTACAGCCGGTATACCCAGATCATATACCTCTCGCGCTAATTCAACAGCCATATCTGGTGATAGATGGTAATTACCTGGCAGCGAGGATATTTCTGTTTTTATCTTGGTACCTGGCACAACAAATAACGGGTAAATCAGATTACTAGGTGTTAAGATTGTCTCTCTTACCATATTGCGAATCCCATCGGTAGCTCTCAGCCGCCGGGGACGATGCACCATAGACATGTGTGTATTCCCCCTTGTGTGCTAAACCCGGTGATATCCTTCATGGTATCGCTGGGTGCAGCACTTCTATATACTCAGTAAATCCCTGATAGGCTACTAACAGATGAAAAACCTTATTTGTTTTCATATAAGGCAGTAATGGCTTCAATAAGACCTTTAATGGTATATTCTTCAGCAATAACATCAGGCTTGACGCCATTAGCCAAGCAAGTCTCGGCAGTAATCGGGCCTATACAGGCTACTTTTGCCTTAGTCACAAGCTGAGTAGCATTTGGGCCTAACAACTCCAGCAGGTTGGTTACGGTAGACGAGCTAGTAAAGGTAATAATGTCAATTTTACCTGCAACTAATGAAGCGGCTAATTTAGCTCCGTCAGTATCACCAATCACGGTTCGGTAAGCAGGGACAACCTGGACAGTAGCTCCCAGCGTCTTTAGCCTTTCTGGAAGAATATCCCTGGCAACTAAGGCCCGAGGAATCAGTATTTTCATATTAGGCGTTATGTAAGGTTCCAATGCTTCCACAATGCCCTCAGCCCTAAATTCTGCCGGAATAATATCAGCGGTAATTCCGTAACCTTTGAGCTGAGCCGCAGTCTGTGAACCGATAGCAGCCACTTGGGCCTTAATCGCTCTGGTATCCAGTCCGGCAGCAGCCATACGGGCAAAAAAGTGTTCAACCCCATTGGCACTGGTAAAAATCAGCCAGTCATATTCTTGTATATGGGCAATGGCTAGATCAAGCGGTTCATAGCTTGGAGGCGGTACAATCTTAATCGCCGGAGCTTCTATACAGTCAGCACCTAATTTAGCCAACTCTTGGCTAAGAATACTGGCCTGTTCTCTTGCCCGGGTAACCAGTACCTTTTTACCAAATAAAGGTTTATTGTCATACCAAGCTAATTTGTCACGAAAAGTGACAACTTGACCAACAATGAAGATCGCTGGCGGCTTTAACCCCCGAGAAGCAACATCACGAGCAGCCTCTCCCACGGTTGTCACCAGTACTTCCTGTTCCGGTTTGGTACCCCAGCGGATTACAGCCGCTGGCGTGTCAGCCGGACGACCATACTCGATAAGTTTACTGGTAATATGCGGCAGGTTCTCTACCCCCATAAGAAACACTAACGTATCAACAGCGGTAGCCAACTTATCCCACTTCAGGCTGGATTCGCCTTTTGTCGGGTCTTCATGGCCAGTAATGACCGCAAACGAGGTAGC
>NZ_JBYKYF010000205.1:0-5608 GCF_057736855.1 Sporomusa sp. | reverse complement strand
TATCTCGCTTCTGGGACCCACCGGCATCGTCGAGCCCCTGTCTGAAGAAGCGTTTAAAACCTCATGGGTGCCACAAATCTCAGTTGCCCAGGCCCTAGGTTATGACCAAGTGGTGTTTGTTCCCGGCAAGATGGGCTGGAATGCGGCGGTAGGAAAATATGGACTGCCAGAAAAAGCCGTCATCCAGACAAGCAATTTTATCGGCTATATGCTTGAGCAGGCTGCCGAGAAAAAACTGCGCAGAGTGCTGTTGTTCGGACATATCGGTAAACTGGTCAAGCTGGCAGGAGGTATATTTTATACTCACAGCAGGATTGCCGATGGCCGGTTGGAGATATTAGCCGCTTATGCAGCTTGCTTAGGTGCTGACCCGGACTTTATCAGAAAGATGCTGGCGCTAAGGACGGCAGAGGCTGCGATTGAATTGATTGAGGAGGCAGGCTTGAAAGCAATATATTCGCTTCTGGCCGCTAAAGCCTCTGAACGGGCACAGCAGCATGTTTTTGGCGATCTTGAGATCGGTACTGTTTTAACAACTCTCAAAGGTGAAATATTGGGAATGGATTTGATGGCTGAGCAAATCGGAGGTGAGCTGGGATGGAACATCAAGTCTTTATAGTAGGGGCAGGGCCGGGCAGCGCAGCGTACCTGCTGCCTGAAGCCAAAGAGCATATTGATAAAGCAAGAGTTATAGTAGGCGGCAAGCGACTGGTGGAGCCGTTTGTTAGGCCTGGGATAAAAACGAAAATGGTTGGCGGCGACTTAGGGGAAGTAGTGGAGTTTATCAGGCAGTCGCTGCAAACTAGTGACGTTACGGTGCTGGTTTCCGGTGATCCTGGATTTTACAGCCTGCTGCCACTCTTAAAACGGCATTTTGACGGTAAAATTCAGATCATTCCTGGCATTAGCTCAATGCAGCTTGCCTTTGCCCGGGTGGGCCTTCCCTGGCAGGACGCACTGCTAGCCAGTGTCCATGGCCGGACGGAGCAGCCTGAGATCTGGCAGTACCGTACCGGTAAACGGATCGGCTTGTTGACTGATGGTGAGCACGATTCATCCTATGTGGTCAAGCGTTTGCTGACGGCAGGCTGGCCGCTGCATACCAAGGTCTGGATTTGCCGCCATTTGTCATATCCGGATGAATCCGTGCAAGCATTTTCGTTGGAAGAGTTAATCGAACAGGGAGGGATTGGTCATTGTGTGATGATTATCGAAGGGTAGTGCCAGGCATTGCTGACGATGATTTTATCAGAGGCGAGGTGCCGATGACCAAGCGTGAAATTCGAATTCAGGCGCTTGCTATGGCAAGAATTAGACCAAATGACGTGATCTTTGATATCGGGGCGGGGACGGGCTCATTATCGATAGAAAGCGCACTGTTAGCTAAAAGCGGGCAGGTATTTGCCTTTGAACGCGAACCGGACGCCATAGAGCTTATCCGTCAAAACGCAATCCGGTTTGGCGTGAAAAATATCAGCATTTGTCCAGGTGAAGCGCCGGGGACTTTGGCAGGCAAGATGCCGCCGGACGTGATCCTGATTGGCGGCAGCGGCGGGCGGTTATATGATATTCTGCAATGTAGCCATGACCTGCTGAAGCCGGGAGGACGGATGGTGATTACTGCCGTCACACTGGAAACAGCCTATCGTACGCTAGACTGGCTAAACAATACGGCAAGCTATCAGACAGAGGCTGTTTGCCTGCAGGTGACTAGGCTGAAACCGGTTCAGACGTTTCATATGTTTGAGGCGTTGAATCCGATTATATTGATTGGTGCTTACAAAAGACAAGCTGTTAAGCGAGCTATTGAACAATAAGGAGACTGAACAAGAAAGAAGGAGTAAATAATGAAGCAAAAATCACCAGGTAAAGTCATGTTTGTCGGGGCTGGCCCCGGTGATCCAAAGTTAATTACCTGCAAAGGAAAAGAATTGCTGGAACAGGCCGATGTTGTTATCTGGGCCGGCTCACTGGTCAATCCGGCTTTGCTCGAAAACTGCGGCAAGGATACCGAGATTTATGACAGTGCCGGCATGACGCTGCCGGAGGTGCTGGCAGTCATGGAGAAGGCGGTCGCAGCAGGAAAACTGGTTGTGCGGCTTCATACCGGCGACCCGAGTCTCTATGGAGCGATTCAGGAACAAATGGATCATTTGCGGCAGCAAGGTATTGCTTATGAGGTGGTGCCGGGGGTCAGCTCATTTTTAGCGGCGGCGGCTTCACTAAAACAGGAATATACTCTGCCAGGTGTGTCACAGACAGTAATCATCACGCGACTGGAGGGACGTACGCCGGTTCCGGCCAAGGAAGCACTGGCCAGCCTGGCTGCGCACCAAAGCAATATGTGCATCTTCTTAAGTACCCATATGCTTGCTGATGTAATAAACCAACTGAAACAAGGGGGGTATACTAGCGATACTCCTATCGTTGTGGCGCAGAAGGTATCCTGGCCTGATGAGAAAGTGGTCAGAGGGACACTTGATGATATCTTTGAGAAGGTACAATCTGTTGGGATTTAGAAAACAGCGCTAATTATTTTCAGCCGGTCTTTGGATGCAGCGTATGAGCTTTCCCAGCTATATTCTCCTACGTTCAGCCATGAATTCCGGCAAGCAAAATGAGACTGGCCATTATTTCTATTACCAGTGAAGGAGCCAAGCTGGGGAACAGGCTTAAAATACTGCTGAAAGACCGGATGGTTATCACTGAACCAACCAGCATTAAAGCCAGCATGAATTCGACTAACATTCAGCAAAAGTTAAATTTTCCGCGAAATGAAGTCATCTTCGATGTGGTTGATGTATATAGCAAACATGGCAGGGGCTGTAGTCTGGATCAAAAATATGCAAAGCTCGCGGATTTAGTTAACAGAATATTTTTTCAGTATGACGGTTTTGTCTTTATTATGGCGACAGGTATTGTTGTGCGGACAATTGCGCCACTGATTCAGGATAAGCGGACAGATCCCGCCGTTGTCGTCATGGACGAAAAGGGCACTCATGTCATCAGCCTGCTTTCCGGTCATCTGGGCAGGGCAAATTCTCTGACTACCCTGATTGCCGGACGGCTGGCGGCGAATCCGGTTATTACCACCGCTTCTGATGTGCAGGGGAAGATTGCACCTGATGTTATGGCTGCCGAATGTCATTTAACCGTTGTTCCTTTTCAACAATTAAAGTCGATTAACACCATGCTGGTGGAAGGAAAAAAGATTAGTTATTTTTTAGACGAGAGTCTGCCCAGAGCTGATATATATGCTGACTGGCTTGGAAGAAATGGCGTAAGCTTTCGGCCAATTAATGAGCTTCCGGCTGATGCGGATGCAAGTATTTTCATTACAGATAAGATGATTGCAACTGATTCAGTTCATCTGTATTTGCGTCCTAAGACGCTGGTGGCGGGAATTGGCTGCCGCAGGGGCATAGAAAAAAACAGTGTACTGGCTGCGCTGACTGAGGCTTGCGCATGTATTGGCCGGAGTATTGATTCTGTCGGGATGATTGCCTCAGTCTCAATTAAGGCGGATGAAACCGGTCTGCTGGAAGCAGCAGCGGTTATTGGCGCAAAGACCCTGTTTTTTGAACCGGCGTTGCTTGAACGGGTTGTCAGCGAGCAGGGACTCGCGATATCGGAATTTGTTAAAAGTAAGATTGGAGTGGGTAGTGTATGCGAAGCAGCTGCGATATGCGGATCAAAGAACAATCAACTGCTGTTGAAAAAGCGAGCAGTATATCGGGGAATTACGATTGCCCTGGCAGAGGTGAAGTCCGGGTCGTAGGGATGGGGCCAGGCGATTTGCTAGATATGACGCCAAGGGCCAGACAAGCGATTGAAACCGCTGATGCGGTTGTTGGTTATTTCCGTTATTTAGAGCTGATTGAGCCGCTGTTGGCTGGTAAAGAAATCATTGGAACAGGCATGACGAAAGAAGTAGATCGCTGCCAGGCGGCAATTAATTTGGCCATCGCGGGCAAAACGGTTGCCGTTATTTCCAGCGGTGATGCCGGAGTGTATGGTATGGCAGGTTTGGTGCTTGAATTAGCGCAAGCGGCTGAAGCCGATCACCGGCCTGAGGTTAACATTATTCCTGGACTTACTGCTGCCGGCGTGGCAGGAGCGCTTTTGGGAGCGCCGCTAATGAATGATTTTGCTGTGATTAGCCTTAGCGATCTGTTAACGCCTTGGGAGGTTATCCAGAAACGGGTCGAAGCTGCTGCTGCGGGGGACTTTACCATTGCGATCTACAACCCGAAAAGCCATGGTAGGGTAAAACATATTTCTGTAGTTCAGGAAATTCTGCTTAAACACCGAGAGCCCCATACGCCAGTAGGCATTGTCCGCAATGCGTCCCGGACCGAAGAACAGGTGCTGATTAGTGATTTGGCAAGCTTTATTGATCAGCCGATGGATATGTTTTCGCTGGTGATTATCGGCAACTCTCGCACCTATGTCAAAGATGGCAGAATGATTACTCCGCGAGGTTACGCCATTTGATTTTGGTAGTTGCCGGGACGCGGGATGGCAGGCTGGTAGCCAAGGATTTAGCTGCATGCGGTTTGCCGGTTATGGTTTCGGTCACCAGTTCTTACGGCGGAGAGCTTGCCGCGAGCAGCTTATATCAGGTGCGGGAGGGAATCCTTGACGTTAATGGTTTTATGGAACTGTTCGCTACAGCGGGAGTGCGCGGCGTGATTGATGCCAGTCATCCTTATGCAACTGGCGTGTCCGCCAACTTGATTGCCGCCTGCCGTGACTGCTCGGTTCCCTATTTGCGATATGAAAGACAGGCAGAGCCATTACCGGTATACAACAAACTGCGGACCGCCAAAACGGCTCAGGAAGCGGCAACACTTGCTGCTGCGTTGGGAAAAGTGATTTTGTTGACAACAGGCAGCCGTACCCTGGCCTGCTATAAAGCGGCGGCAGACCAGGCAGGCGCAAGATTGGTTGTCCGCATATTGCCTGAGCCTGACGTGTTGCAAGAAGCGCTGGCTTTAGGCATATTGACGCGAGATATTATTGGCATGCAAGGCCCGTTTGCCGTAGAAACCAATGAAGCGTTGATTAAGCAGTTTGGCGCTGATGTGCTCGTGACTAAAAACAGCGGTAAAATCGGCGGTACAGATGCGAAGTTCCAGGCAGCGATCAGGCAAAATATTTGGCTGGTTGTTATTGAAAAACCGTCTCTAGATTATGGAAATATGGTTAGTAGCACTATAGAGGCATTGAAATGGGCAAAGGAGGCTCTTTCGTAAATGGACTTTATTGTAAAACCTATGGAGATTGAAACAAAGAGTATGCAGATTATTGCGCCGTATTTGGCTGAATCGGTTTATTCAGAAGAAGCTAAAAAAATAGTATCTCGGATGATTCATGCCTCAGGCGATCCAGACTATGCCAATCACATTGTGCTGCACCCTGAAGCGATTGAAGCTGGTAAAGCGGCGCTTTTAACAGGGGCATCCATTTACACTGACGTTGAGATGGTCAGAACCGGCATCAATAAAACCATTCTAGGCGAATTGGGCGGCAAAGTTCATTGTCTTATCGCAGACCCGCAGATTGCCGCAAGTGCTAAAGCGCAAGGAATCACTCGTTCCATGGCGGC